>CAZPNB010000320.1:0-3190 GCA_964587305.1 uncultured Spirochaetales bacterium
GGGCCGTCCGTCGAGATCGGGCCCTGGTGGAGCTCGGCCGTGCGTGCGTCGAGCTCCTCCGGCAGCCCGATCCCGAACTCCGCGCCGAGCGGAGCAGCGATGTGCTCACGCACGTAGCGGCCGACGCCCATGCCACTCACACGCCGGATGAGCTCACCGACGAGCCAGCCGTAGGTGAGCGCGTGGTAGCCGTGCGCCGTGCCCGGCGCGTGGCGCGGCACGGCGGCCGCCAGACGCCCGACCATCTGCTCCCAATCGAGCATCTCGCGCGCGTGCTCGACCATATCGGTGATCGCGTAGAGACCCGCCTCGTGGCACAGCAGCTGGCGGACGGTGATCGACTCCTTGCCGCGCTGCGCGAACTCGGGCCAGTAGCGGGCGACCGGCGCGTCGTAGTCGACGAGCCCGCGATCGGCGTAGACGTGGAGCAGCGTCGACGCAACACCCTTCGTCGTGGAGAACGAGACGGAGATCGTGTCTGCCTCCCACGGCCGTCCGGCGGCATCGCGCGTGCCGCCCCAGATGTCGACGACCTTCTCGCCGCGGTGGTACACGCACGCCGCCGCGCCGCCGGGTCCGCGTCGCGGCAGGATCCGCGCGAGTGAGATGGCGACGCGGGCGAAGTCGGGGTGCAGTGTGCCGTGCAGCATGCGGCGGGGATCCTTCGCTCGCAGTTACGCGGTTCGCGGCGCGCGGGTAGCCGCCTTCACGAGCTCTTCGAGTGCTTCGCCGAACAAGTCCTTGAAGCGCCACACGTCGGGCACGAGCTCCCGACACGCGATCAGCCCGAAGTCGAGGTGATCTCGATAGCTCGTGACCGTGATGTTCAGGCCCTGTCCGTCGGCCACCGCGGAGACCGGATAGTACGTCTGCATCTCCGCGCCGCCACAGTACAGCGACTCGCGGGGCCCGGGTACGTTCGAGATGATCACGTTGAACGGCGGGTTCAGGCGGTCCATGATCTTCGTGCGCGCCGCGATCCGCGCAGCCTGGGCGAGCAGGACGGGCGTGGGCAGCTCGCTCCAGTCCGTCAGCAGCGTCGCCGGCGTCGCCTGCTGCATCCGTTTCGCCGACTTCATCGCGGCGTGGATGCGCCGGAGGCGCGCCACCGGGTCCGCGATCTCGGTGGCGAGCTCCGCGATCACCTGCGTGACGCGATTGGTGTACTCGCGCTGCTGGCTCTCGCTGCGGACCGACACCGGCACCATCGCCAAGAGCGGCTCGTCGGGCAGCACGCCCTTGTCTTCCAGGTAGCGGCGCAGTGCTGTGCCCGAGACCGCCATCACCACGTCGTTGAGCGTCGTGCCGAACGCGCTCTTCACGTGCTTGAAATCGGCCAGTGGCAGCGAGAAGAACGCGAAGCGGCGGTGGGCGGTGATCGAGCGGTTCCACGGCGTGCGCGGCGCCGGGGTCTGAGGGATCGGGTCGGCGTCGACCTGCGGCCCCTGGCGCCGCAGCCAGCCGCCGGCGAGCGGCAGCCGGTCGAGGCCGATCGTGTGTGCCACCGCGCCGAGCGCCTCGTTGCTCTCCCACAGGCTGCGCGCGGTGCGGTAGACGATGCGCGCCGCACGGCCGGGCGAGAGCACGAGGCCCGTCACGCCGCGCGCGAGCATCTCCATCGCAGGCGGGATCGCGTCGGGCTGCCAGGGCCGCTCCGGCGGCGGCACCGGATCGCCGGCGGGCGTGCGGTCGAGCAGCACCTGCGTCATCTCCGCGCCCGACACGCCGTCGATCGTGCAGTGGTGGATCTTGGAGTACATAGCCACGCGCCCGTTCGCGATGCCCTCGATCACGTAGATCTCCCACAGCGGCTTGCTGCGGTCGAGCGCGCGGGCGTGGAGGCGCGACACCAGCTCCGAGAGCTGCTGGTCGTCGCCCGGCGCCGGCACCGCGATGTGTCGAATGTGGAAGTCGAGGTCGAAGTTCGGGTCCTCGATCCAGTACGGGCGGTCGAGGTCGAAGGGCACCTCGACCAGGCGGCGCCGGTAGGGCGGCAAGAGATGCAGCCGCGCTTCGAGCGTCTGCTCGAGCGCGTCGCGGAACGAGCGACCGCCGAGCGACGTCGCGTCGAAGAACGACAGCGACGCGACGTGTCCGAGCTGGCCACCGGCCTCCATCAGCAGGAACGCGTTGTCGAGACCAGAGAGCTGCTGCATCGGGGCTCCTGCTCAGGCGGCGTGGCCGCCGCGGGTGCGCGGTGCGGCGTGGCCCTGCACCGCGGTGACGAGCGCGTCGAAGGAGTCCGACAGGCACTCTTCGTAGAGCTCGGGGTCGGGCAGCATCTCGCGGCACGACGTGAACGACACCGTGACCTCGCCGCAGTAGCTGAAGATCGGGTGGATCAGCCCCATCCCGTCCATGATCGGGCCCATCCCGTAGTTGGCCACCAGGCGTGCGCCCGCCGAGTAGAGCGGCGTCTGCGGACCCGGGACGTTCGTGATCACGGTATTGAAGAACGGGGTCACCCGGTTGGCGAGCCCGAGGCCGGTGTAGGCGCGCGCCGCCAGCCCCGCGAGCATCCCGGGCATGAACTGGGTCATGTCGGTCAACAGCGACGCTCCGATCGCCTCGTTGAGCTTCTTCTGCGACTGCGTGCCGCGGAACACCGCTTCGAGGCGTTCGGCCGGGTCGGCGATGTCCGAGCGCACCGCCACGCTCATCGTCGAGATGCGATTGCCGGCGGTGCCGGCGTCCACCGCCGCACGCACCGAGATCGGTGCCATCGCGATCAGCGACTCCTCGGGCAGCTCGCCCTTCGCCTCGAGATAGCGGCGCAGTGCGCCGCCGCACACCGCCAGGATCACGTCGTTCACCGTCGCGCCGGGCACGCTCTTCTTGATCGCGCGGATCGCGCCGAGGTCGAGTGCGATGCCTCCGGCGACGCGGTTTCCGGTGACGGTTCCATTGAAGCGAGTGCGGGGCACTGCGCCGATCGGCTCGTGGCGATCGCTCTTCCGCTGTTGGTCGGCGCGCCGCCACGCCGGGACCATCTGCGCCAGCGCGCGTCCGAGGCGGAACGGCTGCGTCACGCTGCTGGCGAGCGAGCGAACGAGCAGCTCCGGCCCGCTCGGTGTGCGCTCCGGAACCCACGTCTTCACTGGCGGCGCCGGCTGCGCGTCGGGCCGCGCGTCGTGGATCGCGGCGATCAGCTCCGACCCCGACACCCCGTCGATCGCGGCGTGGTGGATCT
>CAZPNB010000321.1:0-3214 GCA_964587305.1 uncultured Spirochaetales bacterium
GGCCCTACGCGACGAGGATAAGTTCTTCGGCAAGACCGTGATCCACGCGTTTCGGGTGGCGGATCTGGCGCAGGCCGACGAGATCCTGGTCTCCGGCCACCTGAAGGCATTGATCGCGGAGCGCGGCTTCCGCTTCAGCGACGAACGCGACGTCACGTTGAAGGGCTTCTCGGGCCAGCACCGGATCGCGGCTGTGGAGTGGCTCTAACTAGCGAGCACCCGTCAGCCGTTCGTCAGGATCCGGAGGCACAGCATCTTCGAGACGTTGAGCAGCAGGTGGGCGGCCACGTCGGGGTCGGTCTCGATCAGCTTGCGCAGGGTTCCCTCGGAGAAGCTCAGGATCCGGGCGTCGGTCGCGGCGTACACGTCGGCGGTCCGCGGCCGCTCGAGCAGGAAGGCCATCTCCCCGACGATGTCTCCAGCCGAGAGGACGCGCACCAGGGTGTCGCCGTCGCGGACTTCGAGGGTTCCGTCGAGCACCACGAACATGTTCCGCGCCACACCGCCCTTCTTCAGCACGCGGTCGCCGGCGGCGCACGAGAGGATGTTGCTCTTGGAGAGGCTCCGCTGCGCCTGCTCTTCGCTGAGACCGTCGAACGGGGCGACCCGGACTCCGGCGAGATCGTCGAGCGCTGTGTGAACCTCTGCCCAGAACGCGCCCGACGCCGTCAGGCGTTGACTGATCACGTTGCCGCCGTTGGTGATGAGGCGATCCACGCAGTCCGGAATGCGCGCGTCGTCCCCCCAGTCCACTGCGGTCGCGGCACCGGGAGCGCCGATCCGCCGCAGGTACTCGACGTCTTCCACCACGGTGACGATCGGGATCAGAAAACCCGCTTCCTTGCTGTTGACGTTCCTTGTCGAGAAGGTCCGACAGCCCTGCCCGACGTACAGGCTCAGCAGGTGGGGCTCGCAGGCGCCGAAGATCAGCTCGATGCGGTTCTTGCTGATGAAGTGCCGGGTGAAGTGGCCGAGCTCGCGGAAGATCTCGCTGCCCCGCAACCTCGGGACGACCATCCCGCGCTCACCGACTGCGATCCGCTCGGGCGCCATCTCGGCGAGGAACGGCGCCAGCTGGTAGTGCTCGATGAGGCGCGTGCTGAAGGGCGCGTCGCCGCCCCAGCAAAAGCGCGAGGTGGCCACCACCGCGCCGTCCTCGGCGGCGTAGAAGATGCGCGCGGTCGCGTCCTCCGGCTCGACGAGTCGCCGGTTCGCGTGGTCGGCCGTGGCGCCATAACGCCCCATCTCCTCGACGTAGACGTCGTAGCGGAAGCGGTAGACCGCCTGCTTCTCATCCTCGGTCTCTGCCTGATGGATGCCGGACCGGACCATCGCGTTGCCTCCCGTTTACTAGCAGGTATCTGGTTCTGTTGGACGATCGAGCGCGCAGCAGCAGAAAGCCCGGAACCGAGATCGCGGCGGCCTGCGCGAGGCCGATCATCCACCCGTTTCCGTTCGGGCTCGCCTCGCTCCAGACGAGATGGGAGAGCGCGACGTAGAAGACGTAGCCCGCGGCGGCGGGGACGATCCACGGCCGGGCGCGCCAGAACCCCCACGCGCCGGCCGCGAAGATCGCCCAGTGCAGCGGCGCGGTGAGGCGGGCGGCCGCGCCGCGCAGCTCGAAGCCGAACCACACCTCGACGTCGCGCGTGTCGGGCACGAAGAGATCGCGCGGAACCAGGAACGCGACCGTCACCAGACAGAACGCCGCCAGCGCGGTCATCCAGTGCGGCCGCACTGCTACAACGGCGCGGGATGAAATAGGGCTCAACGGGTCACCCGCGCCGTGCCGATGAGACGATCAGCGGAGCAACGCCAGGATGAGCACGGAAAAGCCTCAGCGCAGCACCGCCTTTCTCGTCGTCCGGAACGGTGTCGATCCGGATTGGGTCGCGATCTGGGACACGGTCGAGATCACGGTCGGGCGGCAGGACGGGCAGGACATCGCCGTGCGCGATGCCGAGGCGTCGCGCAGGCACTGCGTGTTCCGCCAGAAGGGCGGCGTCTTCACGCTCGAAGACCTCGGCTCGGCGATCGGCACGAGCATCAACGGGGCTCCCATCCAGAAGATCCACGCGCTCGCGTCGGGCGACGTGGCCGAGATCGGATCGCTCAAGGTGAAGTTCGGCGTGACCACGCAGGCGGTCAAGCCGGGCGGCCATGTCCGCTTCGCGTCACAGCTCAAGGGACTCGGTGCGGAGAAGGACGACCCGAATAATCGCACGATGATGGCGATCGACCTGAACGACGATCCGCTGGCCAGATCGGCGCCCACGCTGACCAAGCAGGTCGCACGGGCGCGCGCGGTGTTGCTCGACGGGAGTCTCGAGGACGCGGAAGACACGAAGGATCTCGTGGACGCTGGCGATCTCGACCTGGGCGGGGCGCCCGGGGTTCGCAATCTGGACGCGGCGCTGGCCGGTGACTTCGACGACGGGCTCGGCCCGCCCGCGCCGCCGCTCGCATCGCCGCTGCGCGCGGCGCCGACGATCGCAAAGCCGGCCGCGCCGCAGGCCACGACCGGGGACGTGCGCGTCCAACTCGTGCTCGAGGTGGCGGGACCTGCCGCGCAGGTGGAGGCGCTGGTCGCGGCGATCCGCGAGAAGCCGATCCAGGTCTACCCGCTGACGCTGTGCCTGAAGGACCCGAGGTAGCACTAGGCGGGTCCCGGTGACGATCAGATCCACCTGCGCGCACGCTCCAGCCCGATCCGGCGCGCACCGCATCGAGTGCGGTCACGAAGAGATCCTGCACGGCCTCGATGCGCGAGCGCACCTCCTGCTCGACGAGCTGCCTGCGCTTCACCTCCTCTTCCGAAATATCCCCGAAGTGCGCGGCTCTCGACCGGAAAGTCCTTGAGCCGTTTGCCCGCCTGAGAAATCACCGCAAGCGTGCAGCTCCCTGCATGCACATCGAGCCCGATGGTCCGTTCCATCGGTGCCTCCTTTCGTTGGGGATTGTTGAATCGCCAACTCGAGGATCCCCGACGGAGTCGGGAGGCACCCACCTTCGCCACTCCCGGCGCTTACGTCACTGCGCGCAGACGCCATCCCCCTAGGATGCTTATGCTCCTGCTAGCCCAACTTCCGCAGCTTCGAAGAGAATGAGCGGGATTTCGAGCAGCGCACAGGGCTAAGTGCGCGGCATTATTGGAGCACGTTTCGGAAGCGGCGTGTAGTGCCAACCAAGTCCCTTGCGCGGGCGTTGTAGGACG
>CAZPNB010000322.1:0-6594 GCA_964587305.1 uncultured Spirochaetales bacterium
AGCTGATCGAGGCGCGCATCCCGACCGGCGTGCTGGAGGTCGTGGAGGTGCGCGTCACGCGGGCGATCGACGTCGAGGTGGCGATCTACCGGCAGGGCGTTGGCGCGCTGTTCGCCGCGAAGCCCTGGCATCGGTGGAAGCTCAACATCGGCTGGAGCTTCGAGACGTTCCGTTCGCGCGGCTTCGTGCCGACGCTCGAGGCCGACCTGAACGGCGACGGCATGAAGGACCTGCTCGGCTCGGGCGACGGTGATCGCCTCGAAGTGAATGTCGGTCGGCCCGACGCCGGCTACGCCACGCGCCACGCCAGCCAGACGCTCGACACCGGCGGCCGCATCCGCTTCGGCGACCTCGACGCCGACGGCCTTACCGACTTCGTGCTGTACGACTCGCGCCGCCCGGGCACCCCGGTGCAGATCGGCACCAACCGCGGCGTGCTGCCGGACACGCAGCGCCGACCGCAGCTGCGCGAGAAACCGTGACGAGGCCGTTCAGGCGGAGCGCTCGTGGACCAGCAGGCTCTGGCGCTCGTCGAACCGCACGCGGATCTTCCCCGGCCCCGCGACGCCCTGTACCACGCCGGTTCCGAGCTTCGGATGCGCGATGCGATCGCCGGAGCGGTAGCTGTCGTTCGTGCTGTACGAGCGCACCGGTCGCGACGGGTCGGCCTCGATGATCCTCTCCAACGGCTCGGTCCGGGCTCGCGGCTTCGCCTTCGGCTTCGGACGCACGCGACCCGCGCCGGGCTCCCACGCGGGCAGCAAGCGCGCGCGATTACTCAACACGGGGCCGTCCTCGGCGTAGGTCCAGCCGGGATCGCCATCGAGCCGCAGCGCCAGGTAGTGCACCGAGACTCCGATCGCGGACGGAGCTTCGCTGGCGATCCGCTCCAGCTCGCGAATCCAGCCGGCACCCTTCTGGGTGGATCGCTTGCGACAGAGCTCCCAGTAGCGGGGGCTCGCGAGCACCACCAGGTGCGGCGGCTCCTTGACCACGATGTGTCCGAAACGCTCGGCCACCTCCTGAGCCAATGCCTCCTGGTTCGCTTCGGCGATCGCACAGTAGGCGAGACCTTCCAGCAGCACACGCAGTGGTGTGTCACCGACGTGACAACGGGTCGCCGACGGCTCGAGATAGCGCATCCGGACCACCGCCATCCGATCGCCGGGACCGATGCCGAGCAGATCGAAGCGCGTGATGCCCGTCGTGGCGGGCTCGTCGGCCGGCCCGGTCTTCGCGCGCACCTGGTAGTCGAGCAGGCGGAGCTGGCCCGCGCCGTCCGGCAGCTCGAGCCCGCTGTCACTCGCCGCGCGCACCAGCGCGGCGCCCAGGTGCTCGTCGTCGCGGCTCTTGCGCCGCTCGACGGCCGGCTTTCCCGTTCGCTTGACGAAGTAGGTGCGTCCCTCGCCGTGGACGCTGGGCGCTGCCTCACGCTCGGCGGAGTAGCCTTCGGCGAGGCGGTCGGGTGTGAGCTCGGCGGCTGCCTGGCGAAACTCGGCCGCCTGACGGACGGCCTTGTCATGGGCGAGCGCGATCAGCGGATGGCTCAAAACGCGATTCTCCGCACGATTCTCGAGGGGGGACGACGGCGATCGCGGTGAAAGCTATCACATCCGCAGGCGTGAAAAACGCGGGGCGGGTTCCCCCCTGACCGCGTGGAGTGCGCGATGCACGAATCCGATCAACGACGTCTGGTGGACGCGCTCACGTTCGCGCTCGCCGCGCACGGGAAACAGACGCGCAAAGGTACGGAGGTGCCATACGCGAGCCACCTGCTGTCGGTCGCCGGGCTCGTGCTCGATTCCGGCGGCGACGTCACCCAGGCGGTGGCTGCGCTGCTGCACGACACGCTCGAGGACGGCGATCGCGTGGATGCGGCCGGTCTCCGCGCGCGTTTCGGCGACGAGGTCGCGGCGATCGTCGCTGCCTGCACCGACGTGCTGCCGGGCGACACGCGCGAGGCGAAGTCTGCGTGGGGCGCTCGCAAGACGCGCTACCTCGCGCAGCTCGCGTCCGCCGGGCCACGCGCGCAGCTGGTGGCGGCGTGCGACAAGCTGCACAACCTGCGCTCGCTGATCGGCGACCTGCGCAGCCAGGGCGCTGCCACGCTGGAGCGCTTCACGGCGAGCCCGGAGCGCACGCGCTGGTACTACGAGTCGGCGCACGCGCGGTTGCGCGATTCGCTGCCGGATTCGGCGCGCCTCGAGTTCGACGCGCTGATCGAGGCGCTGCGCGGCTTCATCGCGCGCTCTGAAGGCCCGTGATCCGCGATCGACGTCCGAAATCCGCCAGCAGACTCCGCGCGGCGCGCGATGCTCGGCGCTCTGGGACGCGCGGTTCCCACGGAGGAGACCTTCGATGCATCTCGCGAGCACGTCGATCGAAACACCGCTCGGCCGCTATCGGCTCGTCGGCGGCGAGCACGGGCTGACCCATGCCCTTCCGGAAGGCGCGCCGACGCTGCCGCGCGCCGCACAGGCCCCGCACGGCAAGGCGGCGCAGCGCGTGATCGCGCAGGCGTGCGCTGCGTTCGCCGACTACTTCGCGGGCTCCGGCTCTGCGCTCGCTGCGCTCCCACTCGATCCGCAGGGCAGCGATTTCCGGCGCCGGGTGTGGCAAGCGCTGCGCGAGATCCCGGCCGGAGCCACGGCGGGCTACCGGGAGATCGCGCGCCGCATTGGGCGGCCGGGCGCGGCGCGCGCCGTCGGCGGCGCCAACCATCACAACCCGATCGCGATCGCGATCCCGTGTCACCGGGTGATCGGCTGCGACGGACGCCTGGTCGGCTACGCCGGCGGCCTCGAACGCAAGCGGTGGCTCCTGGCTCACGAAGCCGCGTGCGCGGCGAATCAGGCGGCGTCGTCGAAGTCGAAGGGGCCCGAGGGAATCCGGCTCGCGCTCGCGCGCAGCCGCGACAACGCGGCCGCTTCGATCTGACGCACGCGCTCGCGCGAGAGTCCCAGGCGCTGCCCGATCTCTCCTAGCGTCGAGGAATCCCCGCCTCCGGAGAGGCCGAATCGCCAGTCGATCACCTGCCGCTCGCGCGGCGGTAGCGATTCGAGCAGCTCCGCCAGCACCTCCGCCCGTTCGCCGTGCTCGAGCACATCGGTGGGATCGACGGTCGTCTCGTCGCGGATCAGATCCTCGAGCTCGACGTCCTCGAGACCGAGGGCGGGCGCGTTCAGCGAGCGGATCGGGGCGAGCGTGGCGACGAGGTCCGCTACCGCGTCGGCGCTGATGCCGAGCTTCGGGGCAAGCTCCTCGGGGGTGGGCTCGCGCCCGAGCCGTCGCGACAGCTCGCTCTCGATCCGCCGCAAGCGGATCTGCTGCTCGCAGATGTGTGAGGGTACGCGCACGGTGCGGCGCTGGTTCTGGATCGCGCGGATCATCGCCTGTTGGATCCACCACACGGCGTAGGTGGAGAACATGAAGCCCCGCTCGTGCTCGAACTTCTCGATCGCGCGGATCAGACCGAGGTTGCCCTCCTGCACCAGGTCCATGAACGACAGGCCGAGCCCGCGATAGCGGTGCGCGCACTTCGCGACCAGGCGGAGGTTGTGGTGCGCGAAGGTCTGCACGAGGCGGTGGTACTCGGCGAGCGCACGCTCGGCTCGAGCGAGCCGGCGGCGCCCAGCTCCGGCATCCAGTCCGAGACGGCGCCGCGCGGAGCGGTCCGCGTCCGGAGCCACTGCCGCGATCAGGCTCGTGTGGATCTCGACCAGCAGCTCGAACGCGAGCTCGGCGGCGATCAGCGTCGCGGCCACCCGTGAATAAGCTATCGGGCTGCGCGCCAGCTGCTGCTGCGCCCGCGCGAGGTGGGAATCGATGTGCTTGCCCCAGTCGCGCTGGCTGCCGTCGCGGGCGTGCCGGCACAGCAGGGCGGTGACGAGCCCGCGCCGGCGCCGCGACTCCCAATGCTCGACCACGGCGTGGGCCGCGCCCGGAATCTCGAGCAGCGCCCGCTCGAACAGGTTCTGGTGCTCGTGGATGCGATCCGACAGCGCCGCGACAGCCTCCCGTTTCAGCACCGGGATGTCCTGGATCTGGTTCATGTAGAGCTGCCGCGCGTCGAGCGGCCCGGCCGCGGCCCGGAGTCGCGCGGGCGATGTCACGGCGCGCCGCCGTACCGCCGGGGGGGCGGCGGTGTCGACCCCGGTCTCGATTGCCAGAGTGCCCTCCGCCGACCAGTCCCTCAGCCCGAGGTCTTCGTCCCTAGATCGCTGTGCGTCTCGATCCGACACCGTCGCTCGCCCTCCGATTGCGTCCGAAGCCTTGGACGCCGAGGGCGCAAGACGCGTTCCCATGGCCAAATCCGGGACGCCCGGCGCCCGGAGCCGCGCTAATCGGCGGGAGCGGCCTGGAGCAGCGCGAGCGGGCGTTCGCGCAGCACGCCGCGCGCGGAGGCGCGCGCGCTCAGCACGCAGACCAGCGGAATGCCGAGGAGCGGCACCGCCAACGGGGCGAGCGCCGGCGACCAGGGCACCTCGAGCACCCGGTGCGCGAGGACGGCCGCCGCAGCGACGCTCAGCGCCGAACCGGCCAGCGCGGCGAGCCCGCCGAGGAGCGCGAACTCCAGATCGAGCGCGCGGCGGATGTCCCGCAGCTCGGCGCCGAGCACCTTGAGAAGATTGATCTCCCAGCGGCGCGCGCGGGCGGCGTCTCGGGCGAGCGCGGTCACGAGCAGCCAGCCGACGGCGAGCGAGAGTCCGGCCGATCCAGCCAGCGCCCACTGGAGCTGGTCGACCAGGCCGAGCAGGCGCCGAACGGCCCGCGTGACGTCGATACTCGACACATTGGGGAAGGCGACCTGGATCGATGCCTGGAGTGCGTCGCGCTGCTCGGGCGGAAGCTGGGGAACCGAAGCCAGATACACGGTGGGCGCCTCCTCGAGCACTCCGGGCTGAAACACCACGAAGAAGTTCGGCTGGAAGCTGTTCCAGCGCACTTCGCGCAGGCTGACGACTTCGCCCTCGACCGCGACGCCCTGCACGTCGAAGCCAAGCGTGTCGCCGACGCCGACGCCGAGGTGCTCGGCGAAGTCGATCTCGAGCGACATCTCGGCAGGCCGCGCGGAGAGCGGATCCCACGACCCGGAGAACGCCCGCCCGGCGCGCAGCCGCTCGGAGTCCGTGAGATCCTGCCGGTAGGTGAGGTTGTAGCGGCGCGAGCGGAGCCGGCGCGCTTCTTCGTCGCCGATCCCCTCCGATCTACGGTCGTCTTCGCCTCGCTGCGCGCGGTCAGACTGCTTGCCGTCCGGAATCGGCTTGCCGTCGATCTGGTCGAGACGCGCGCGCACCAGCGGTGAGAGGCGGTGCAGGCGGCTGCCGCGCACCTCCAGGTGCGCGGCCAGCGCGTCGCGCTGCTCCGGCTGGATGTCGAAGAGGAACAGGCTCGGCAACGCGCTGGGAACCGCGAGGTCGCGATCGAGCACCGCGCGCAGCTGCGGCACCACGCTCACCAACAGCGCACACAGCCCGAGAGAGACGAAGCCCGAGAGCGTGCGCACCCGGTTCCGCGCGAGCTCGCGCAGCGCGAGTCGCGACGCCAACCCGGTTCGACGGGGAACGGCGCCCAGCAGCGCGACCCATGCGAGCCCGATCGCCGCGAGCGCAATGGCCGCCACTCCGAAGACGGCCGTAAAGGCGCTTCCGATCGCGAGGCTATCCGCGCGCCAGCAAGCGACCCCCCAGAAGCCGGCCGCGGCAGGCAGCCACCCCGCCGCGTCCAGCGGGGCACTCGCCAGCGCCGGCTGCGCCTGCTCGGTGAAGAGCTGCGCGGGTCGCAGCCGGCGCAGCCGGACGATCAGCGGCAGACACGCCGCGGTGCTGCCCAACGTGGCGAGCCCCGCGACCAGCGCAAAGCTGCGCAGACCGACGCGGGGCTCGAAGCCGGGTGGCGTCGCACCGCCTGCCACGGCGGCGAGCGCCGGCAGCAGCAGCGCCCCTACGCCGGCGGCGCCCACCGCCGCAGCCAGCCCCAGCAGCCCGAGCTGCACCAGGAAGATCGCCTGTGCTCGCATCCGCGTGGCGCCGACGCTCACCAGAATCGCCAGGTCCGACACGCGGCGCACGAGATGCGCGCGGAACAGGTGTGCGGCACCGAGTCCCGCCAGGAAGATCGCGACCAGCGCGACGAGCCCGAGGTAGCGCAGGACGGCGCCGTAGCTGCGCGCGAGATCCCGCGTCGCTTCATCGTGGGAGCGCGCCGAGATCCGGGGATCCGCGGTCGCGCGCCGCATCGCCCTCGCGACCGCGGCGGGCGTCGCGCCGTCGGCGAGTCGGTAGAGACGCTGGTGCTCGACGCGGCTCCCGGTGGCGACCAGCCCGGTGGCGTCGAGCCGGTCGAGATCGACGTAGATGCGGGGCGCGATCGAGAAGCCGCTGCTCGCGCGACCGCCGTCCCGGGCGATCACGCCCTGCACGCGGAACGTCTCGGCTCCGATGCGCAGCGAGTCTCCGACCGCGACGCCGAGCTGCGGGAGCAGCGGCGGATCGATCCACGCTCCGGGCACGTCGCGCAGTGCCCCTGCGAGGGCTTGCTCCGGCGGTGTGTCCGCTTCGAGCTCGATCTCGCCGTAGAGTGGGAAAGCTGCGT
>CAZPNB010000323.1:0-7429 GCA_964587305.1 uncultured Spirochaetales bacterium
CTACGGGGACGGGCCGTCGACGTAGTGCCGCACGGTGTAGGTCAGCGCCTCGCGTAGCGAATAGCGCGGCTCCCATCCCAGGCACCGCCGGGCGTTGGTGATGTCGGGAACCCTCGTGTAGATGTCCTGATAGCCCTCGCCGTAGTACTCCTCCGATGACACCTTCTCGATCACGGCCGTCGTCCGGATGTCCTTCCAGCGCTCGAACCCCGCCAGGATGTCGATCAGCATCGCGGCCAACTCGGCGATCGAGCAGTCGTTGCGCGGATTCCCGATGTTGATGATGCGACCGTCGGCCTTGCCGCCCTGGTTGCGCAGGATCCGCATCAGCGCGTCGACGCCGTCGCGAATGTCGGTGATGCAGCGGCGCTGCGCGCCGCCGTCCACCAGCTGCACCGGCTCGCGACGCATCAAGTGGCCGAGGAACTGCGTCACGACGCGGCTGCTGCCCTCCTTCGCCGTCTCGATGTGGTCGAGGTTCGGGCCTACCCAGTTGAACGGGCGGAATAGCGTGAAGCGGAGCCCCTGCTGCTTGCCGTAGGCCCAGATCACGCGGTCGAGCAGCTGCTTCGAGCACGAATAGATCCAGCGGTGCTTCGAGATCGGGCCCAGCACCAGGTTCGAAGTCTCCTCGCTGAAGGCCTCGTCTTCGCACATCCCGTAGATCTCCGAGGTCGACGGGAAGACCACGCGCGTGCGGTACTTCAGCGCGTAGCGGACGATCCGCAGGTTCTCCTCGAAGTCGAGCTCGAACACGCGCAGCGGGTCCTGCACGTAGTCGCGCGGGGTGGCGATCGCGACCAGCGGCAGCACGACGTCGCATTTCTTGACGTGGTACTCGATCCACTCGCGGTTGATGCCGATGTCGCCCTCCAAGAAATGGAAGCGGGGATGCCCGAGTTGCTCGGCGATCCGGTCGCCGCCGATGTCCATTCCGAACACATGCCAATCGGTGTCGCGCAGGATCTCGCGGGTGAGCGAGTGGCCGATGAAGCCGTTCACGCCGAGGATCAGGATCTTCACGCGGTAGCTCTCGCGCGCCGATGCGCTGCGTCGCGGGCGCTCGGCAGCAGGGAGGATTCCATCGCGGACGGACGCGACAAGTGGCGGAGTGGCGTCATGACGGCAACTTCATCGCGCTCGCGCCGCCGCAGCGCTCGCCGTCGCGCAACCGCTCGCTGCGCGCCCAGAGCCGGGCGTCGGCGGGAGCTGCGTCCGCCCAGCCGACACGGATCAGGGACAGCGCGCCGTCACCGGTCGCTACCGATGGCATGCCGTCCGCGGCGAAGTAGAGCTCACCCGGTGGGCGCGGCGCGTCGAGCCGCGCGGTCTCCGCCCACCAGATCATCAGTGGGCGCGACCGCAGCGACGTGAACGCACCGGGCCAGGGGTGCGTGACGGCGCGGATCAGGTTGCGCACCCGCTCCGCCGGTTGCCGCCAGTCGATCTCTCCGTCCTCGGGCCGACGCCCGCCGAAGTAGCTCGCGCGCGCGTGGTCCTGCGGAGTGCGCGGCGCGCTGCCCGCGGCGAGCCGCGGGATCATGTCGCGCAGCAGATCGCGCGCGGCCCCCGCCAGCTTGTGGGTGAGACTCAGCGCGGTGTCGTCGCGGTCGATCGGGACGGCGCGCTGGGCGACGACGTCGCCGTGGTCCGGCTTCTCGTCCATGTAGTGGAGCGTCACGCCGGTCTCGGTCTCGCCGTCGATCAGCACCCAGTTCATCGGGGCGCGTCCGCGGTAGCGCGGCAGCAGCGACCCGTGCAGGTTGAGCGCACCGCGCCGCGCCAGCGCGAGGGCAGGCCGCTTCAGCATCTGGCGGAAGTAGAACGAGAACAAAAAATCGGCATCGGCTGCGGCGAGCAGCGCGAGCGTTTCCGGCGTGTTCAGGTTGTTCGGCGTGATCGCGCGGACGCCGGCTTCGTGCGCGAGGTCGCGCACCGAGCGGAACCAGCGCAGCTCGCCGGGCGCGTCCTCGTGCGTCACGACGAGCGGAACGTCGACACCCAGCTCGAGCAGCGTCTGCAAGCTCACCCACCCGACCTCGCCGTAGGCGCAGACGATCGCGCGCATCCCACCCGAGCGATCTTCGCTCGGCTTCGCCTCGCTGCGCGCCGGACGGCTTGCCGCGCCGATTGTGCTCACGCAGCCATATCCGGACACGCGACCGTACCGACGCGGCCTGGCAGCTCGCGCGCGACCACGCGGCGGGTCGCCGCGCGCGCGCGCTCGCGCAGCGCTACCTCGGGCAGCGAAGCGAACTGGATACCCCGCGCCCGCAGCGCGGCGAGCCAGTCGCTCAGCCATTCGCCGTAGTGGATGCCTTCGGCCTCGGCGTGGAGTCCGACCACGTTCAGCCGATCCGGAACCAGGTGGTTGCAGTACCAGGCCGCGAGATCCTGCTTCCGCGCGGCGCCGGCCCCCAGCAGCTCGTCGCTGGTCGGCAACGTCGTCGGGATCTGGAGCGTTCGCGCGCGTTGCGCTGCCAGCGCGGGATAGAAAGGCGCGCCGTCGCGGCAGTCGCTTGCCCAGCTGAAGCCGAACTCGTCCTGCACCGCGAGGCTCTGGGCCGTGATCTGCCAGCCCGGAGCGCCGGTGAAGCCGGGCGGATGACCGAGCGCGCGCTCGAACAGCTCGACCCCGCGCTCGAGGCTCCTGCGCAGCGACGCATCGTCCATCTGCGCGACGCCGTCCTGCCAACCGACGTGGTCGAAGCCGTGCAGCCCCACCGGGTGGCCCGCCGCCTCCGCGGAGCGCAGCAGCGCAGCACCGCTCTCACCGACGCGCGGCGCGGGCAGCAGCGTGCCGAGGAAGAGCGTCCGAATGCCGTACATGCGCGGCGCGCGGGTGCGCAGCATCTTTTTCAGAAAGCCACGCCGGAAGATCCGCCGGATCGCCTTGCCCGAGTTGTCGGGCCCGAACGCGACGAAGATCGACGCGCGCGCCCCGGCGCGATCCAGCGTGCGCAAGAGCGCCGGTAGCCCCTGCTGGAGCGCGCGCTGATTGCACACGTCGACCTTGAACGCGACCTCGGTGGGCACGGGCTCATCGCGCGAAGCGAGGCGAGCCGATCCGGTCGGGCTCGGGTGGGGCGAGCAGCGATGAGCGGCGCGGCGCCTCCGACACGGCCGCGATCTCCGACGCCTGCTGCGCCTCGCTGCGCACGACGTAGCGCGGCCGCTGGCGCACCTGGTCGTAGATCCTGCCCAGGTACTCGCCGAGCAGGCCGAGCGCCACGAACTGCGCCCCGACGAACACGAACAGCAGCGCGAACAGCGTGAACACGCCCTCGGCCGCCCAGCCGCTCCCGAGCGCGAGCCGCAGCACCACGAGCAGGCCGCCGAGCGAGAGCCCCAGCGCGGCCATCGCGAAGCCGAAGCCCGACAGCGCGCGCAGCGAGAACATCGAGAAGCCGGTCAGCAGGTCGAGCAGCAGCGAGAAGAGCTTCGGCAGCGAGTAGCGCGAGCTGCCTTCGCTGCGCTCGGCGTGCGCGACCGGAATCTCCGTCACGCGGTCGGTGAAGCAATGCGCCAGCGCGGGGATGAAGCTCGAGATCTCGCCGCTCTCGCGCATCAGGCGCACGATCTCGATCCGATACGCGCGCAGCATGCAGCCGTAGTCGCGCAGCGCGACGCCGGTCGCCGCCGAGATCAAGCGATTGGTGGCGCGCGAGGCGAGCCGGCGGAACCCGCTGTCGTGGCGATCCTGGCGCCAGCCGCCGACCACGTCGGCTCCCGCGTCGAGCGCGGCGACGAGGCGCGGAATCTCAGCCGGAGGGTTCTGGAGATCGGCGTCCAGCGTGACGACCGCGTCGGCCGCGCAGCGCGCGAAGCCGGCGAACACGGCCGCGTGCTGGCCGAAGTTGCGGCTGAGCCGGATCGCGACGAAGCGCGGGTCGCGGCGCGCCGCCTGCTCGAGGATCTGCCAGGAGCCGTCCCGGCTGCCGTCGTCCACGAAGATCGCCCGCCACGGGATCGCGAGCGCTGCGAGGTCTGTATCGAGGCGCAGGAGCAATCGCGGCAGCGTCGCCTCCTCGTTGTAGACCGGGATCACCAGATCGACGGTGCGGATCGCGCTCATCGCGCGACCTCGCGCACGACGTCGTCGATCGCGCTGCACACGCGCGTCACGTCCGCCTCGTCCATGCCCGGGAAGAGCGGCAGCGACAGCACGCGCGCGTCGGCCCACTCGGTGTGCGGGAGGTCGCCCGGAGCATGGCCGTAGCGCTCGCGGTAGTAGCGGTGCAGGTGGACGGCGGTGAAGTGCAGGCCGGTCCCGACGCCGCGCGCGTCGAGCCGCGCCGCGAACTCCTCGCGATCGCAGCGCAGGCGCTCGAGGTCGAGCAGCACCACGAACAGATGCCAGGCGTGGCGCGTCGTCAGCGCGTCGAGCGCGAGCGGCATGACGCCGTCCTGCGGGAGGAGCGCGTCGCGGTACAGCGAGGCGAGCTTGGCTCGGCGCTCGATGAAGCCGTCGAGTCGCGCCAGCTGGTGGATGCCGAGCGCCGCCTGCAGGTCGGTGAGGTTGTACTTGAAGCCGGGCTCGACGGTCTCGTAGCGGGACGGCGCGCGCGACGCGTGGCGCGCCGCCGCGTCGCGGTCGATGCCGTGGAAGCGCAGGCGCCGCACGCGCTCGGCGATCTGCGCGTTGCCGGTCGTCACCATCCCTCCCTCGGCCGTGGTCAGGTTCTTGGCCGGGTGGAAGCTGAAGCAGGCGGTGTTCATTCCCGCGCCGATCCGCCGCCCGGAGTACTCGGTGCCCGCCGCATGCGCAGCGTCCTCGATCACGACGAGCCCCGCGCGCTCGGCGATCGCGGCGAGCCCGTCCAGGTCGCACGCCTGGCCCGCGAAGTGCACCGGCAGGATCGCGCGCGTGCGCGGCGTGATCGCCGCCAGGGCGGCCGGAAGCGCGATCTGGAGCGTTCCCGGGTCGACGTCGGCGAACACCGGCCGCGCGCCCACCAGCTCGATGCAGTTCGCGGTCGCGGGCCACGTCATCGCGGTGGTGACGACCTCGTCACCCGGTCCGATGTCGTGCGCGAGAAGTGCTAGGTGGAGCGCCGCGGTGCACGAGCTCACCGCGGCGGTGTGCTCGCAGCCGACGTAGGCGGCGAAGTCGCGCTCGAAGCGCTGCACGCGCGGGCCCGAGGTGAGCCAGCCCGAGCGCAGCACCGCAAGGGCCTCGTCGATTTCCTCGTCGCCGATGAACGGGCGCGAGAACGGAAGCCGATCGTCGTTCATCGCTGGAGGGTCTAGCTCAGGGAAGGGACGGTGCAGATGACGATTCCCTCATTTGGCGCCGGTTGCCGCGCGAACGCCAGAGGAGCAACCGGGGTGTTCGTCGAGCTGACCCACTACCGGATCGTACTGCGCGAAGAACGCGTTGCGTCCGACATCCGAGCGGGCGGGCGCGAGGTCGGGCGGGAGCGGGGAGCGATGGACGCGCCCGATCACGACCACCGGCCGGGTGCGCGCGGGATCGCGGATCAGCGCCTCCAGCGCCCGATCGTCCAGCCAGCGCGCGCGCTGATCCGGGCGCTCCAGCCCGTAGCTCAGCTCGCCCGGGCCCCAGAGGACGAGGACGTCGTCGCGCTGGAGGTGCCAGCAGACGGGCTGCACGAGGTGGCGATCCGTGACGACGATCGCATCCCGCGGTATCGGATCGACGCGCGTCGCGAGCCAGGCCTCGGGCGTCTTGTGCGTGAGGCCGGTCGGGAAGACGACGGTGGCGAGCGCACACGCGAGCGAGACCGCCGCGCCGATCGCGGTGGCGCGCGCCGCCGGGCTTGGCGCGCGGCGCCCCGCCCACGCGCAGGTGCCCGCGGCCACGAGGCCTGCCGCGGCGGCGTAGGGCTTCCATGCCTCGTCCGCAGCGAGGACGGCGTCGAGCCCGAGCGCTGCGGGCAGTGGCGAGACCAGCGCGAGCGCCGCCGCGGCGAACAGGACGCCGACGGCGGTTGCGATCCGCTCCAGATGGCGCTCCAGGCGCGCGGGCGGCTGTGCTGCCGCGGAGCACGCGATCAGCACGAATAGCGGCGGGAAGCAGGGCATCAGGTAGGTCACGAGCTTCCCCGACGCGAGGCTCAGCAAGCAGAGCGGCGCGGCGAGCCAGCAGATCGCGAAGCGCGCGAGCGGCGCGGCAGCGAGCGCGGCGCGCCGGCGCAGCGCCGGCACCAGCAGCGACGTCCACGGCAGCGCGCCGGCTGCGAGCACCGGCAGGTAGAACCAGAACGGCTCGGCGTGATGCGCCTGGGATCCGCCAAGGAAGCGCCCCAGATGCTCGGTCACCAGGAACTGGCGCCAGAAGTCCGGCTCGGCCGACGCGATCGCAACGGACCACGGTGCGGCGATCGCAAGCGCGACAGCGATGGGTGTCCAGGGAAGCAGCAGAAGCTCGCGCGAGCGCCGCGACCCGATCAGGTATGGAACGGCGACGATCGCTGGAATCGCGAACGCGAGCAGTCCCTTGGTCAGGAAACCGACCCCGCACGCGGCGCCGCTCGCCGCGAGCCACGTCTGTCGGGCGACACCCTGCGGTCGCTGCGTCGCGGCGAAGAATGCAGCGAGCGAGGCGGTGACGGCGAGCGAGAACAGCGCGTCCAGCACCGCGGCGGTGCTGATCGCGGCCACCTCGAGGCTGGTCAGGAAGCCGATCGCCGCCGCGTGCGCCCACGCGCCGCTGGGGCCGTATCTGCGGACGAGCGTGAACACGATCACGGCCGCGAGCAGCGAAGAGAGCGCGAACGGAAGGCGCACCGCGGCGGCGTTCTCGCCGAAGATGCGGATCGAGAGCGCCGTCGCCCAGTAGCCGAAGACGGGCTTCTCGAGGTAGAGCACCCCGTTCAGCCGCGGGACGACCCAGTCGCGCGACGCGATCATCTCGCGCGGCACCTCGGCGTAGCGGAACTCGTCGGGCGCGACGAGCGGCCGCACGCCGAGGCCCGCGACGTAGCAGAAGCCGAGGCCGGCGAGCAAGAGACCCCGGACGACGCGCGCGCGTGTCGCCGCCGCTCCGGCCTCGCGTCGGGCTGTGGAGCGTTCGGCGGGCTCGGCGGTCGCCGGGATCCAGGGCATCGCGCAGACGTTGATCGCCGCAGCCGAGGGCGTGCAAGAGGGGTGACGCGATCGTCATCGTCCACGCGCGGAGCGAACTCCGTGTACCTTCCCGCGAAGCGCGACGCGGCACCCGCGTGCGGGTCGGCGCGAGTGCGCGGCGTGAGGCGAGCCCAGCGTGAAGATCCTGCTGCTGGAAGACGACTCCGAGACCGCGTCTGCTCTCGAGAAGGGCCTGGCGCTCGAGGGCCACCAGGTCTCGGTCGCCGCCCGCGTTCGCGACGCGCTGCACCTGGTCGCGACCGCCGCCTTCGACGTGGCGGTGCTCGACGTCGGGTTGCCGGACGGCTCGGGGTACGAGGTGCTCGAGCAGCTCCGCGCG
>CAZPNB010000324.1:0-5986 GCA_964587305.1 uncultured Spirochaetales bacterium
CGTCCATCCCACCGCACTGCGCCACGATCTGCCGCCCTTCCGCCCGGGCGACACGGTTCGCGTGCACGTCAGCATCACCGAGGGCGTCAAGCAGCGCATCAAGGTTTTCGAGGGCGTCGTGATCCGCCGCCGCGGCCACGGCCCCTCCGCCACCTTCACGGTGCGCAAGATCTCGTACGGCGTCGGCGTCGAGCGGATCTTCGTCACCGAAGCGCCCTCGGTGACGAAGATCGAGATCAAGTCCCGCGGCCACGTCCGCCGCGCGCGCCTCTACTACCTCCGCGAGCTGCGTGGCAAGAAGGCGCGCCTGCGCTCGAAGGTGCGCGATCTCTCCGGGCTGGTTGTCGCCGGGGAAGCAGGCACCGCCGCCGGAGCCGAGAACGTCGAGGTGGTTCCGGCGCTGCCGGAAGAGGAAGCCAAGCCGTCGTAGGGCTAGTCGCCAGCCTCGAACGCGGCCTCCCAGTGGGTCACACGGAAATCGCCGCCGGGCTCACTCTCGCACGTGACGACGTCGAAGCGGACCCGCCGCGGCCGGCGTCCGGTGGCGCGCAGCCACGCGACCGCGCCGCGTGCGATGCGCGCCTGCTTGCGCGCGTCGACCGCCTCGGCGGCGCCGCCATACTGCGCGCTGCGGCGTGTCTTCACTTCCACGAACACGAGCACGCCGCTGCGCTCAGCCACGATGTCGAGCTCGACGCGGTCGGCGCGCGCGTTGCGCGCGAGGATCCGATAGCCCTGGCGTTCGAGATGGGCGCATGCGGCCGATTCGCCAGCAGCGCCGAGGTCGCGTTGCGCGTGGGCCACCAGAGAGCTCCCGGGACCGGGGCGCCCGGAGCGTAGCCGACCGCGGGAAGGATCGGTTCACCGACACTGAGCTACGATCGCCCGCCACCGGTGCGCGGGAGGTGTGAATTGATCGGGGTGGTCGGCGGCAGTGGCGTGTACGAGCTCGACGGGCTCGAAGATGCGCGTTGGGAGCGCGTCGCATCGCCGTTCGGCGAGCCGTCGGATGCGATCCTGCGCGGGCGATTCGGCGGCGCCGAGTACGCGTTCCTGCCGCGCCACGGCCGCGGCCACCGGGTTCCGCCGAGCGAGATCGACTACCGCGCCAACATCGATGCGCTCAAGCGCGTCGGTGTGACCGACCTGGTCTCGGTCTCCGCCTGCGGTTCGCTGCGCGAGGATCTCGTGCCCGGCAGCTTCGTGCTCGTCGACCAGTTCGTCGACCGCACCACTGCGCGCGCGAAGACGTTCTTCACCACCGGCTGCGTCGCGCACGTGTCGATGGCCGACCCGGCCTGCGCGCGTCTCCACGACGCGCTCGAGGCCTGCGGGCGCGCGGCCGGGATCCGCCTGCACCGGGGCGGCGTCTACCTGGCGATGGAGGGCCCGCAGTTTTCGAGCCGGGCCGAATCGGAGCTCTACCGATCGTGGGGCTGCGACGTGATCGGCATGACCAACATGCCGGAGGCGAAGCTCGCGCGCGAAGCGGAGATCTGTTATGCGAGCGTGGCGATGGTGACCGACTACGACTGCTGGCACCCGTCCGAGGCCGCCGTGCAGGTCTCGGACATCGTCGCCGTGCTGGCCGACAACGCCGCGCGCGGCCGCCAGCTCGTGGCCGGGCTGGCGAAGGAGCTCTCGCGTCGCCCGACGCCGTGTCCGTTCGGCTGCGACCGCGCGCTCGACACCGCGATCATCACGCCGCCCGCGGCGCGCGATCCGGCGCTGCTGGCGCGCCTCTCCGCCGTGGCCGGCCGCGTGCTGGGCGCGTGAGCGTTCCCGGAGGTCACGCGATGTCGAACGAGCCGATCAAGTCTCGGATCCGCACGATCCCCGACCATCCGAAGCCGGGTATCCAGTTCCGCGACATCACCACGCTGCTCCAGGATCCGGTCGGGCTGCACCTCTCGGTGCACCAGCTCGCCGGCGCGTTCCAGGGTGTTGCGGTGGACAAGGTGGCGGGCATCGAGGCGCGCGGCTTCATCCTCGGCGGCGCCGTCGCGGTGGCGCTCGAGGCCGGCTTCGTCGCGGTGCGCAAGGCGGGGAAGCTTCCGCATACCACGATCGGCGTGGACTACGACCTCGAGTACGGCACCGACCGCGTCGAGATCCATACCGACGCGATCCACCGCGGCGAGCGGGTGCTCGTGATCGACGACCTGATCGCCACCGGCGGCACTGCGCTCGCGACCACGCTGCTGATCGAGCTGGCCGGCGGCGAGGTCGTCGGCTGTGGCTTCATCGTCGACCTGCCGGATCTGGGCGGCGCCGCGCGGATCCGCGAGCGCGGCTTGAAGGTGCACACGCTGTGCGCCTTCGAGGGCGAGTAGGGCCGGGCGGTGCGCGTCGGCGGCGTTTCCTACCGCACGATCCAGGTGGCGGCGGATGGCTTCACGGTCGAGATCATCGACCAGACCCTGCTGCCGCACTCGTTCGCCGCCGTCGCGCTGCGCTCGCTGGAAGATGTCGCGCACGCGATCCGCAGCATGCGGGTGCGCGGCGCGCCGCTGATCGGCGTGACCGCCGCCTACGGCGTGTGCCTGGCGCGGCGCGCCGACCCTTCCGATGCCTCCGTCGAGCGGGCGATTGCCGCGCTGCTCGCGACGCGCCCGACGGCGGTGAACCTGCGCTGGGCGCTCGACGAGATGCGCGCGGCGCTGGCCGGTGTGGCGCCGTCCGAGCGCGTCGCGGCCGCCTATCGGCGTGCCGCGGCGCTCGCCGATGAGGACGTGGCGCTGTGCCGCGCGATCGCCGAGCACGGAGCGGTGCTGCTCACTGATGCGCCACGCCGCTCCGGGACCACGCTCCAGGTGCTGACCCACTGCAACGCCGGCTGGCTCGCGACGGTCGACTGGGGGACCGCGCTCGCGCCAATCTACCTCGCGCACGATCGCGGGCTGCCGCTCCACGTCTGGGTCGACGAGACGCGGCCGCGCAACCAGGGAGCGAGTCTCACCGCTTGGGAGCTGCTGCAGCACGGCGTGCCGCACACCGTGATCGCCGACAACGCCGGCGGCCACCTGATGTGCGCGGGCCGGGTCGACGTGTGTCTCACCGGCGCAGACCGCACGACCGCCGCTGGCGACGTCTGCAACAAGATCGGGACCTATCTGAAGGCACTCGCCGCGCGCGACAACGGCGTGCCGTTCTACGTGGCGTTTCCGTACAGCACGATCGACTGGGCGCTCGATGACGGCCGCGCGATCCCGATCGAGGAGCGCGAACCGGCCGAGGTGGGGCGCGTCCGCGGGCGCAGTGCTTCGGGCGAGGTGGTGGAGGTGGACGTGCTGCCCGAGGGCAGCCGCGCCGCGAACCCGGCCTTCGACATCACGCCGGCGCGCCTGGTCACCGCGCTGGTCACCGAGCGCGGCGTGTGCGAGGCGTCGCGCGAGGGGCTCTTGTCGCTCTACCCCGAGCGACGCGGCTCGGCCGGCTAGCCGGTGGCCACGCTGCACCTCGTGGCGACGCCGATCGGCAACCTCGAGGACGTGACGCTGCGCGCGCTGCGCGTGCTGCGCGAGGTGGAGCTCGTGCTGGCGGAGGACACGCGCCACACGCGCGTGTTGCTGGATCGCCACGGCATCGCCGCGGTGCCGGCCTCGCTGCACGCGCACAACGAGGTGCAGCGCGGTCAGCTTGCACTCCAGGTGCTCGGCAGGGGAGGGGATGTCGCGCTGGTGAGCGATGCCGGCACACCGCTCGTGTCGGACCCGGGTGAGCGGCTGGTGCGCGCAGCGCTCGACGCGGGCTTTGCGGTGAGCGCTGTGCCGGGGCCGTCGGCAGTGCTGGGGGCGCTCGTCGCGTCGGGGCTCGCGACCGCCGCGTTCACGTTCGTCGGCTTCCCGCCGCGCAAGCGCGGCGAGCGCAACGCGCTGTTCGCGTCGCTGCGCGAGCGCGCGGAGACGCTCGTCTTCTTCGAATCTCCGCGCCGCGTTGCCGCCACGCTGGGCGAGCTCGCCGGTGCGTTCGGGCCGCGGCGCGCCTGTGTCGCCCGCGAGCTCACCAAGCTGCACGAAGAGCTCGCGCGTGACACGCTCGACGCATTGGCGCTGCGCTTTGCCGATGGCGCGCGCGGCGAGGTGACGCTCGTGGTCGAGGGTGCGCCCGCGCGCGCCGCCGCCGCGAGCTCCGAGCTCGTCGACACGGCGATCCGCGCGCGCGCCGCCGCCGGCGGCTCCACCTCGGACATCGCCCGCGACGTCGCGCGTGCCACCGGCACGGCGCGCAGCGCGGTGTACGAGCGGGTGCTCGCACTCGATCGTTCGTAACCCGGCGTTACGCGAACGGATCGCGGACCCGAATCCCGGGGAACTTCAGGAAGTCCCGGTCATGGGTCCAGAGTGTCACCACACCGTTCTGAAGCAACAGCGCTGCGAGGTGCGCATCGGGCACGAGGTTCCCTCGAACTGCGATGTCCTCGGTGACCTCACGATAAACCGCCCAGAATCCTTCCTGCTCCGTGATCGTGCGGACGTGGGCCCCTCGCATCAGGCTCTCGATGTTGGCTGCGGCTTCGCCGGGCGAGAGGGGGTGCTCGAAGATCGCCGGATGGGTGGCGATCCGCAGGTACGCCATCACGGCAGGCCAGGTCAGGTAGACGAGTTCCGGCCCCTCGGCGCACCTGTGCAAGAACGCGGTGGCCCTGTCATGGAAGCTGCTCGACGCGTCGGAGGCGTAGAGCAGAAGATGGGCATCGATCGCGAAGCTCAAACCGAGGCGAGTGCGGCTCGCACCGCCTCCTTGTCTTCGAGATCGCCGCGCGCACCCATCGCCCGAGTGGTCCATTGCAGCGGCCGCAATGCCGCTTCGCGCGTGCGGGTCCGCCCGAGGGAGGCGGCAACCAACTCGGAGATGAGTTGACCCAGGGACTTGCCCTCTCGTTTCCGGAGGCGCTTGAGGTCGCGGAGCACCGCGTCATCGATGTCGACCGTGGTACGAGCCATGATGCGGAGATGATACGACTGAACGCATCAGATGCAGCAGGCGATCCCGATGCGCATCCGATCAGTCCCCGGGTGCCTCCGCTACGCCCGCGAGCAGCGCGTCGAAGCCAACTTGGTCGAGCACGGCGACGCCGAGCTCGCCGGCCGCGGCGAGCTTCCTGCCTGGGTCGGCGCCGGCGACGACGTAGCTCGTCTTCTTCGACACCGTGCCTGTCACCACGCCGCCCTGCGCCTCGATGCGCTGCTTCGCCTCGCCGCGCGTCATGCCGTCGAGCGTGCCGGTGAGCACGAACGTCTTCCCCGAGAGCGGGCCCACGCCTTGCGGCGGCGCGGGCGCGCGCGTCTCCCACGAGAGGCCGAGCTCGCGCATCTCCTTCACCTCGGCGCGATTGCGCGGGTCGGCGAAGAACGCGGCGACGCTCTCGGCGATGATCGGGCCGACGCCGTCGACCTGCTCGATGTCTTCGGCCGTCGCGTCGAGCAGCGGGTCGATGTCGCCGAAGTGGCGCGCGAGCAGCGTGGCGACTGTCTCGCCGACGTGCCGGATCCCGAGCGCCAACAGGAAGCGCGCCAGCGTGGTGCGCTTCGCCTTCTCGAGGCCAGCCGCAAGGTTCCGGGCCGACTTCTCGCCCATCCGCTCGAGGCCCTCGAGCGTGCCGGCGCCGAGGCGGAAGAGATCCGAGAGCCGGGTCACGACGCCGCGCTCCACGAGCTGCTCGATCAGCTTGGTTCCGAGGCCCTCCACGTCGAGCGCGCCGCGGCTCGCCAGGTGGCGCAGGTTGTTCTTGAGCTGGGCGGGGCAGTCGAGGTTCGGGCAGCGCGTGACCGCCTCGTCCTCGAGCCGCACGACCGCCGAGCTGCACACCGGGCAGCGCGCGGGGAAGCGATACTTGCGCGTGCCCCTGCGGCGCTTTTCGTTCACCACCTTCACGATCTGGGGAATCACGTCGCCCGCGCGCTGCACCACGACGGTGTCGCCCACGCGTACGTCCTTGCGCTCGATCTCGTCGCGGTTATGGAGCGACGCGTTGGACACCGTG
>CAZPNB010000325.1:0-2775 GCA_964587305.1 uncultured Spirochaetales bacterium
AACTACGAGATCGTGGATCTCGGCGTGATGGTGCACGCGGATCGCATCCTCGACACCGCGGTGGCCGAGGGGGCGGACATCGTCGGCCTGTCGGGGCTGATCACGCCGAGCCTCGACGAGATGGCGCACGTAGCAATGGAGATGCAGCGCCGCAAGCTCACGTTTCCGCTCCTGATCGGCGGTGCGACCACCAGCCGCCAGCACACCGCGGTGAAGATCGCACCGCGCTACGGCGAGAGCGTCGTGCACGTGAACGATGCGTCGCGTGCGGTGGGGGTCGTCTCGTCGCTGCTCGACGCCGATCGCAAGCGCGCGCTCGACGTGAAGAACCGCGAGCAGCAGGAGCGCCTGCGCTTTGTCTACGAGGGCCGGCGCGCGCGCCCGCTGCTGTCGCTCGACACCGCGCGCGCGAACCGGCTCGTGCTCGCGCCGGATCCCACCGACTTCTCGACCCCGGCGTTCCTGGGCCGCCGCGAGCTCACCGACGTGCCGATCGAGGCGCTCGCGCCGTACATCGACTGGACGTTCTTCTTCGCGGCGTGGGAGCTGAAGGGGAAGTTTCCGGCGATCCTCGATCATCCCGAGCGCGGCCCGGCGGCGCGCGAGCTGTACGAGAACGGCCGCGCGCTGCTCGACCGGATGATCCGCGAACGGCTGCTCTCGCCGCGAGCCGCGTACGGCTTCTGGCCCGCCGCCAGCGACGGCGACGATCTCGTGCTGTACACCGACGCTTCGCGCGATCGGGAGCGGGTGCGCTTCCCGATGCTGCGCCAGCAGAGTCCCCAGCCTGACGGCAAGCCGAACCTGTGTCTCTCGGATTTCGTCGCGCCGGTGGGCTCCGGCATCGCCGACCACATCGGCGCGTTCGCCGTCACGTCGGGCGCGGAGACCGACGACCTCGCGCGGGGCTTCGAGAAAGACCTCGATGATTACAACGCGATCCTGGTGAAGGCGCTCGCGGACCGGCTTGCCGAAGCATTCGCCGAATACCTGCACGCGCGCGCGCGGCGCGAGTGGGGCTATGGCGCGCACGAGAGCCTCTCGAACGAGGAGCTGATCGGCGAGCGCTACCGCGGCATCCGCCCCGCGTTCGGCTACCCGGCCTGCCCCGACCACACCCCGAAGGGCCGGCTATTCGCGCTGCTCGACGCGCCGGCCGTCGGCATCGAGCTGACCGAGAGCTACGCGATGCGGCCGGGCGCGAGCGTCTCGGGCTTGTACTTCGCACACCCCGCAGCCCGCTACTTCACCGTCGGCCGCATCGATCGCGACCAGGTCGAGAGCTATGCGGAGCGCACCGGAATGGCCCGAGCGGAAGCCGAGCGCTGGCTCGCGCCGAATCTCGGCTACGAGCCCGCCCCGTAGACGGAGGCGATGGGAGAGACGCGGGTTTCCAGATTCCTGCGTCTCGATTTCGGCTAATTGCGCCTAGCATTCCTATCAATGGAACGCAGCTTCCGACGCAAGCGTTCTGTAGCTAGGCCGTAACGACTGGGCAGGTCGTCTGCGTCTTAGCTTCCGTGTTTTTCGTCACGTGTGAGTCGCTCCGGTGGGCCGAACGGATTTAGTGCCGAAAAAGGCCTGCACCCGTGAGAGACTCCCTCGTGGACAAACATTCGACTCGCCTACTCCGGATCACAGGATCGGTAGGTTTCGCCCTGCTCTGCTGGCTCGGCGGCGCTCCCGCCGTCGCGCAGACTGTCTCCACGGACGCCTCCAAGGCGCAGATGCAGAGCCTGGACGAACGAGTCCAGGAGATCAAATCGGACGTCCTGAGCGTCGCTGCGGAGCTCAGCCGTCTCGAGGAGCGGCTGCTCTATCCGTCCAACACCCAGCTCGCTGTCTTCGTCTCCGTTGCCGAGGGCGAGACGTTCCGACTCGACTCGGTGCAGATCCAGATCGACGGCGAGCTCGCCGCGCATCACATCTACAGCTGGAAGGAGCTGGAGGCGCTGCAAAAGGGCGGCGTGCAGCGCGTCTACACCGGCAACATCGCCACGGGCGAGCATCGCCTCGACGTCTCGGTTACCGGGAAGTTGCCTGGCGGAAGTGACTTCGGCGGAACCCAGAGCTTCAACTTCAGCAAGGAGGCCGAGCCGAAGCTCGTCGGGATCACACTGGCCGCGCAGGGCTCCGGGGATGCCAGCATCCAGCTCGGTGCCTGGTAGCTCGTTTCATGTCCGCGGTACTGGCCAGGTACATCGTGGTCGCCGTCGCAGCTCTCCTCCCCGCCCGCTCGGTGATGGGCAGCGATCTGAGGGATCTGTATTTCGGAGAGGCGCTCTATTACGCGTTCCAGGGACACTACTTCGAGGCGCTGGAACGCCTCGACGCGGAGGTCGCTCAACACTACGGCGTCGACGAACCGCAGCTCGACTCTCTCCACTATCACATCGGCCAGGCGGAGTTCGACCTCGGCGACTTCGAGCTCAACTACCGGATGCACCATCGTGCGGGGCGCGCGATCAAGGCCGTACTCGAGGCCAACGTCGACGAGCCGGTGCGCAACGAAGCGGCCTTCCGGCTCGCGCGAATCCACTTTCAGAAGGGCCAGCCCGAGGATGCGCTGCACGCGCTGGACGGGATCCGCGGCCGGATTCCCGAGGAGATCCGGGACGACATCGAGTTCCTGCGCGCGAATGTCTACATGGCGACCGGCCGACCGTCGGATGCCGTCGACGTGCTTCGGGACTTGCAGGGCTCGGATGGACTGAAGGGCTTCTCGACCTACAACCTCGGCATCGCGTTGCTGCAGGACGGCCGGCCGCAGGAGGC
>CAZPNB010000326.1:0-3565 GCA_964587305.1 uncultured Spirochaetales bacterium
CTGCTGCGCGAGGGTCTGCTCCGGCCGCCGCTCGTGCCGCGCGGCACGGTTCCGCCGCGGAAGCCGGTGTCTCCCACCGAGGAATTGCTGGTCGAGCTCACCGGGGACCGCGAGGACCGGTGATCTATCTCGACGCGTCGATCGCACTGGCGCATCTCCTCGGTGAGACGCGGGTTCCGCCGGCTTCGCTGTGGCAGGAATCGCTCGTCTCGAGCCGACTCCTCGAGTACGAAATGTGGACGCGAGTCAACGCCCGTGGGATTGCGAAGAGCCACGGCGAGGAGGTCCGGGGCCTGCGCGGCGCGGTCGCCCTGCTCGAGCTGAGGCCGCTCGTTCTGGCGCGAGCCGTAGAGGCGTTCCCGGTGCCGGTGCGCACCCTCGATGCGCTCCACCTGGCCTCGATGCTCTTCCTCCGGGATCGCGGCGAGCCGATCACCCTCGCGAGCTACGACGCGCGCCTCTCGAGCGCCGCGCACGCGCTCGGTGTGGCGCTGCTCGAATGAGCGCCCGCATCCGCTGGGCGCCGTTCTTGCTGAGCGGCAACTGGCTGTGCACGAGCCCTCGCTGCAGCATCGTCCGCGACCGCCGATCTGTCTACACCATGTGGATCCGCGGATCGCGCGCGCGCGCGAGCAGCGTGTCGGCGTCGTGGCCGTCCTTGGCGTGGATCGCGTAGCCGAACGCGAGCGCGATCCGCACCGGCGTGTTCATCCGGTCGTCCTTCGTCACGTCCTCGGACACGGCGCGCGCGAGGTCGAGCACGCGCTGCGCCGGATCGTGGCCGGGCTCGGGCAACAGCATTGCGAACTCGGCGTTCTCGCAGCGCGTCAGGACGTCGAACTCGCGGGCGTTGCGGCGCAGCGCATCCACGAGCTGCTGCACGACGCGGCTCGTCTTCACCGGATCGATCGCGCGCTCGAGCTCCGCAAAGTTCTCGATCCGCGCCACCGCGACGGCGAATTCGCCGTCGCGGTGGCCGGCGCGCGCGACCTCCTCGCGGATGCGCTGCGCGAGATAGGCGGCGTTCGGGAGCCCGGTGTCCTCGTCGAAGTTGCGGAAGCGCCGCGCCTTGTCGTAGAACAGCGCGTTCGCGATCGCGCGCTCGAAGTACGACACGAACTGGTTGAACAGCAGCAAATCATCGTCGCTGAAACAGCCGGCGTAGAAGCGGTCGGTGGCGAGCTTGTCGTACAGCGCCAGGCTGCCGACGAGCTGAGCCCCGCGGCGCAGCGGCGCGGCGAGGAACGAGCGGACCTCGGCGCCGTGCTCGGCGAGGCGGGGGTCGCTCTGCACGTCGCGCTCGAGGCGCGGCGCGCGCCGCGTGAGCACGTCGACCGAGACGTCCTTGTCGAGCCGGAACAGCCGTTCCTGGAGCGGGCCGTCGGCTGACCCGAAGTAGGAGCGGATCACGAAGCGCTGGGTGTCCTCGTCCTGGAGGCGCAGCACCGCGTGATCGGCCTCGAGCACCATCGCGGCCGACGACGTGCCGAGGCGCAACACCTCCGACGGGTCGGTCGTCGAGATCATCCGGATGCCGGCTTCGTTCACGGCGCCAGAGAGGTGGGCGCGGGCGGTCATGCGCGCCTCTCGCTCCGCATCGGCGATCACGCCGGCGGCGGTGGCGGCGATCTCGGCCAGCATCTCCTCGGCGGCCTGCCCACGCGGCGGAAGCCCTCCGCTCTGGATCGACAGCACGCCGATCAGCTCGTCGCCGACGGCCAGCGGCAGCGCGGCATAGGCGATCGCCCCGTCGGGCTGGCGCAGAAAGGCCGGCGTGCGGCTCTTTGCAACCTGGCCGTCGATGCCCTGTCCGAGTGCGACGCGATACTCGCCGCCGAGGTTTCCGCCGGCCAGCGAGGTGGCGGCGAGGCGTAGCCCACCGTCGGCGCGGTCGATCTGGTAGATCGTCGCGATCCCGCCCGCGGTGCGCGCGGCGACGAACTCGCACAGCCGGCGCAGGCGCTGCGCGAGCGGATCGGAGCCGCCGAGGATCGCGCGCACGTCGCGTACCACCGCATAGCGCGCGGCCTGGCGGGTCAGCGACTCGTGCTCCTGGGCGCGCGCGATGATCTGCGCGTCGAGGCGCGCCAGCTCTTCGGTGAACGCGAGATCCTCGTCGCTGAACGCATCTGCCCGGGTGCGATGGTGCAGGTTCAGTACGCCGAGCACGCGGCCGTCGTGCAAGAGCGGAACCGACACGGCGGACTCGACGTCGAGCCGCTCGCGGACGATCCGGAAGCGCTGCCGATCGGCCTTGCCGCGCAGGCGCAGCGGTCGGCCCTCGGCCGCCACGCGCCCGGCGATGCCTTCGCCGAGCGGCACGCGGATCTTCGGCCACAGCTCTCGCTCGACGCCGACGGCCACGCGCACCGCGAGCTCGGCGCCCGCCTCGTCCATCAGCATCACCGAGCCGCCCTCGGCCCCGGTCACGCCGATCGCGATCTCCAGCATCCGGACGAAGAGCTCGTCGGAATCGACCGTCAGGTTGTACGACTCGACCACCTCGTGGAGGGCCTGCAAGAGCTCGGTCTTGCGGTCGTGAGAAGGGACACCGAGCCCCCACAACAGGCGCGCGGTGAGCGGCGACACCACCTGGAGACCGCGCTCCAGTACCGCCGGGAAGGCCTCCGAGAACGCGCTGCCAGTGCCGGCGTCGATCACCGCGTGGAGCGCGTCGTCGCCGACGAGCGCCTGGGGATCGTTGCTGAGCGTCTGCTCCAGCAGCGCGGCGACACCGGGCTGCAGATGCGGCAGGCGCTCGAGCAGCAGCAGCGCCTCGGGGTCGACGACCGTCACGATCTCGACCGCCGGATTTGCGCTGAGCAGCGGGATCAGCGCGAGGGCCTCGTCCGAGGCCCCGTAGATGCCGATCCGCTTCCGCATCAGCCAGTGCTTTCGTCGAGGAGCGGATCGAGGCGCACCGTCAGCATCACAGTGGAGGTCCCGCCCTCATCGTCGCCGAGCACGATCGGGATCCGCACGCTGCGCTCATCGGCGCGGGTCGCCTCGCCGACCGAGACGATCGAGAGACCAGGGCCGATCCGCGCGCCGGCCGGCGCATCGAACTCGTCGGGCTGGTGCAGCCACGGCTGATCGGACAGCATCTGCGCGGCCGCTCGAGACTCGGCGTCGATCGCGGCGCGGTTGGGATGGTCGCTCTCGGCGAGAATGGCCTGCTCCATCGTCTCGTGCGGGGAGGGCAGCGGGCGGGGCGGCTCGGGCGGCGCCGGCGGCCGCGGTTGCGGCGCCGCGATCACCGGCTCGCTGGCCCGCGGAGCGCTCGCCGCGCCGAGGCTCTGCTCGCGCAGCGATCGGATCACCTTCTTCGAGATCGTCGAGAGCGCCTGGAGCAGGCCGGTGCCCGCGGTGGCGACCGTCTCGAAGACGGTGGCGCCGGCGAGACCGAGCCGCCGGTGCAGCTCCTCGGTGCCGAACGCATCGGCGAGGTCGCGCTTGTTGTATTGAACGACCAGCGGGATCTCGTCGATCGAACGCGCGTAGTCTTCGAGCGCTTTCGAGAGCTCTTCGAGGCTCGCGAGGTTCTCCAGCGCCCGCTCGCGCTGGC
>CAZPNB010000327.1:0-6271 GCA_964587305.1 uncultured Spirochaetales bacterium
CCAAAGCCGAGCCGGCAGCCATCGATGATGCAGGCGTGATCGAGCGCGTCGAGCACCGCGACGTCGCGGCGGCCGAGCAAGCTCGACAGCACGCCGAGGTTCACCTGGAAGCCGGTGGAGAAGGTGAGGGCCGCTTCGCGCCGCGTGAACTCCGCGAGCTTGTCTTCGAGCTCGACGTGCAGATCGAGCGTTCCGTTGAGCAGGCGCGATCCGGCCACCCCGGTCCCGTACACCGCCAGCGCGATGGTGGCGGCCTCCTTGACCTCGGGGTGGTTCGCGAGGCCCAGGTAGTTGTTCGAGCCCAGCATCACGAGCTCGCGATCGCCGACCCAGACCAGCGGATCCTGCCCCGAGGACAACACCCGGTAGTAGGGATACAACCCGGCGGCACGTGCGTCGCGCACCCGGGCTCCGATCTCGCTGCACTTCGCGAAGACGTCCACGCGCCCTTCCACACACCGTCGTCAACCGACCGTCGTCGGGAGTGATGGAGGGGGGACTCGCCGAGCGAACGCCCCGGAGGGTAACGGGATGTCACCTGCCCGCCAGGCCCCCGTGGGGCTGGCGCTGGTGGGGTCCAGTTCGCCCATCTAGAATGGGGCGCCGTTCTCGTCTGGATTCATCGTGCCCCCCGTGAGCTCGAAACTCGCTTGACAGGCCGAGCGCAGCGGTCCGCGACCTGCCCGACTCCGCTCGCCGGCGGAGGGTTCATGCGCTCTCGCGCCCTCGGCTCGCTGATGGCCGCCGCCATCGCGATCGCCGCGGCGGGGGCCCCGCAGAGGGCGAGCGCCATCGGCGAGCCGGACGCCGCCGTCGAGACCGAAGTCGAGGATGACGCGCTCAGACTCGCAGACGATCCGCTCTCCGGAGATGAGGAGGATCTGGCCGACGAGGCCAGCGGGCGCGATCCCTTCGAGGGGTTGAACCGTGACGTCTTCCTCTTCAACCGCGGCATGGACCGCTGGGTGTTCAATCCGATCACGCGCGGCTACCAGTTTGCCGTGCCTGCGCCGGGCCGGCGCGCCGTTTATCGGTTCTTCGACAACCTGGATTCGGCGGTGATCCTGGCGAACCACATGCTCCAGTTCCGCGTCGTCGAGGCAGCGGGCACCGCGACGCGCTTCGTGATCAACAGCACGTTCGGCGTGGCTGGCCTGTTCGATCCGGCGGCCGACGTGCTCGACGTGGCCCGCATCGAAGCGGATTTCGGTCAGACGCTCGCGCGCTACGGATCGCCCAGCGGGCCCTACCTGATGCTGCCGATCTTCGGGCCGAGCACCGTTCGCGACGTCTTCGGCGACGTGATCGACATCATGGTCGATCCGGTTTCCTACCTGCTCGGACCGCTCCAGTGGTGGACGCTGTTGCTCGGCGGCGGCGAAGGGCTGATCGTCCGCGAGGCCCATCTCGCGGAGATCGAGGCGCTCGAGGCGGGCTCGGTCGATTTCTACTCGGCCCTGCGCAGCGCGTATCTCCAGAGTCGCGACGCTGCTGTGCGCGAGGCCCGCGACGAGTCAGCGGCCGCAGACCTCGTGATGCTGAGCTCTCACTAGCTCTCTCCACCGGCGGAGAGCTTCGCGATCTTCTGATCGAGCGCGACCAGCAGCGCGTCGAGATTTTCGCGCTTCACGATCGACACGAACTCGGAGCGCCGCAGCGCGAGCTCGCTCACGGTCCCGTTGAGATAAACGTCGACGATCTTCCACTCCCCACCGTCCTGGCTCATCCGGTAGTTGAGCTCGACGTTCTCGCCTTCTGGATCGAGCAGGCGGCTCTTCACGATCACCGTGTTCCTGGGCCCAGGCTCATGGCCGAGGGTCTCGAAGGACTGGCCCGAATAGCCGTCGAAGCGGCCGGCGTAGTTCGCGATCATGAAGCGGGCGAAGGTCGCGAGGTAGCGGCGGCGAGCCTCCGTGTCGAGGCTGTTCCAGTGAGGCCCGAGCGACTTGCGCGCCATGAAGTCGACGTTGAAGTAGCTCGGGATGACCCTCTGCAGCGCCTTCTCACGTCCCTCGTAGCCGAGCGCTACTGCGTTCTTCATCACATCGATCAGGCTCGTGTGCAACGCGTCGATCCTCGTCGTGGGCGTGCGCGAATCGGCGGCGGATGCGGCCGGCCCGGCCGCCGCCGGCTGGCCGGACATCGGCTCCGCGGCGAGCGCAGCGCACAGCGCGAGCGTCGTCCAGCAGAGCGTGCCCAGCGCGCAACGCCGCGCAGGGCGCGCGTGACGCCCATCGGGAACGTGGTGCATGTCGGACCTCGGCCGCGGAGGGATCGTCAAGGCAGAGGGGGTCAGCGAGCAGATCGCTGGACTGTAGCGGACCCGCCTCAACGGGTGAGGCGGGCCAGGATCAGTCGCTGAGGACGAAGCTCGCGACGGCGTCGTTGAAGCCTCGCGGGTTGTCCGTCATCACGGAATGTCCCGCCTGCGAAACGACGGCGAGTCGGCCGTTCTGAAGCACGTCGTCGACCATGCGGTCGGCGATCTCGGGCGAGAGGATGTCGGAGGCCGCGCCGCGTACGACGAGCGTGGGGCAGCGCAGCGAGGCGGGCGCTTCCCACATGCGCTGTTGCAGCAGGCGCTCCTGCTGCTCCGAGTCGGCGGATGCGGCCCGACCCGCGGTGATGCCGCGCAGCGCCGGATCCATCGCGAGCTCGAGACTTCCGTCGGCGCGCCGGCGCAGGCCGTGCTCCGCCATCCGGCGCAGCGCCTCGGGGGTAGCCGCAGGGTAGGAGAGCGAGAGGGAGTGCGCGTACTCCTCGGCGCTGTCGAAGGTAGGCGCGAGGTTCGACTCGACGTCCTGACGGATACGCAGGCTGCCGCGCAGATCGACCTCGGGGCCGATGTCGACGAGCACGAAGCCGGCCATGCGCTCAGGATGGCGCCCGGCGAAGAGCGTCGCTACGCGCCCGCCGAGCGAGTGTGCCACGAGCACGAGGCGTTCGATGCCGAGCGCCGCCGTCACCGTCTCCAGGTCGGCTACGAGGGCATCGATCTCGTAGCGGCCTTCGGGATCCCAGTCCGACTGACCGTGGCCGCGGTGATCGAGCGCGAGCGTCCGGTAATGCGGCGCGACGATCGGGGCGAAGTCGTCCCAGATGTGCGCTTCGTTGCCGAAGCCGTGCAGTAGCAGCATCGGCACGCCTTCGGTGCTCCACTCGAGCAGGTGCAGCAGGGCGCCGTGGGCGCCCTTTACGCGCAGGTCGGTCGGTTGCATCCGCACAGCATACAGCGACCGGGTGCTACGTTGGCTCCGTGACCGCGCCGGCGAAAGTCATCGAGTCGCTCGATCGGGGGATCGACGATGCGATCGGCGATCTCGTGACGCTGTCGCGGATCCCGTCTGTGTCGGCGCCGGGGTTCGACCCGGTAGAGGTCGCGCGCAGCGCCGAGGCGGTCGCTCTGCTGCTCGACCGCAGCGGGATGGAAGCCGTCGAGATCCTGGCGCTGCCGGGCGCCCACCCCTACGTCGTCGGCGAGTGGCTGCACGCCGGACCCGACGCGCCGACGATCCTCGTCTACGCACACCACGACGTGCAGCCGCCGGGACGCGAGAGCCATTGGCGAACGCCACCCTTCGAGCCCACGCGGCGCGCGGATGGGCGCCTCTACGGTCGCGGCGTCGTCGACGACAAGGCGGGCATCGCGCTTCACGTGGCGGCGCAGCGCGCCTGGCTCGACGCCACCGGTGCACTGCCGGTGAACGTGAAGTGGATCGTCGAGGGAGAGGAGGAGATCGGCTCCGGGCATCTGGCGGCGTTCCTGCGCGCGCATCGCGAGCGCCTCGACTGCGACGTGCTGGTGCTCTCCGACACGGCGAACCTCGGCACTGGCATTCCGTCGCTGACGACGAGCCTGCGCGGAATCGTGCAGGTGGACGTCACGGTGCGCGCCCTCGACCACCCGATCCACAGCGGCATGTGGGGCGGACCGGTTCCAGATGCGGCGACCGCGCTCACCTCGCTGCTCGCGCGCCTCGTCGACGATCGCGGCGCGATCGCGGTGCCCGGCGTGTACGACGACGTGCCCGAGCTCCAGGCCGACGAGCGAACAGCACTCGCGGCGCTTCCATTCGATGCGGCGGCCTTCCGCCGCGACGCAGGCATGGCCTTGGGCACCGACTTCATCGGCGAGAGCGATCGCACGATCTACGAGCGGCTGTGGCACCGCCCGTCGCTCGCGCTCACCGCGCTCGAGGGCATGCCGCTGGCGATCGCCGCCAACCAGCTGATGGCCGAGGCGCGCGCGCGCGTCGGCGTGCGCGTCGCTCCAGGTCAGGATGCGCAGCGGGTGGCGGAGCTGGTCCGCGCGTTCGTGCAGCGCGATCCGCCGGCGGGTGTGCGCGTCGAGACGGAGACTCCCGCTGCAGTGCCGGGTTGGAAGACGCGAGCGGAAGGGCCCGCGTTCGACGCCGCGCGCCGCGCACTGCGCGCCGGCTACGGTCGCGACGCGGTGTCGATCGGCTGCGGCGGCTCGATTCCGTTCGTCGGCCCGTTCGTCGACGTGCTCGGCGGCGTGCCTGCACTGCTGCTGGGCCTCGAAGACCCGCCCTGCAACGCGCACGGCGAGAACGAGAGTCTCGACCTGGCCGACTTCCAGAAGGCCGCGCACAGCTCGGCCCACCTGATCACCGAGCTGGCTCGAGCAGTGCGCCCTCGCTGAGTCGCGGCGCCGCTGCCAGCGTCGGCCCGCTATCTTGGCGCTCCGGAGGGAGCCGCCCGATGCTCGCGATCGAGACCACCCCCGCCCTCGTGGCGCGCGTGTACGAGACCCTCGCCCGCAACGTCGCCGCGGTCCGCAAGCGCGTGAAGCGGCCGTTGACCTACGCCGAGAAGGTCTTCTTCGGCCACCTCGCTGACCCCACCGGTGAAGAGCTCGAGCCCGGCACGAGCTACGTCGGCCTCCATCCCGATCGGGTCGCGATGCAGGACGCGACGGCCCAGATGGCGTTGCTCCAGTTCATGCTCGCCGGAAAGCACGAGACGGCGGTGCCTACCACCGTGCACTGTGATCACCTGATCCAGGCCCACGTCGGCGCCGCGGCCGACATGCAGACGGCGCGCACCACCAACGCCGAGGTCTACGAGTTCCTGCGCAGCGCGTCGGCGCGCTACGGGATCGGCTTCTGGGGCCCGGGCGCGGGAATCATCCACCAGGTGGTGCTCGAGAACTACGCGTTTCCGGGTGGCATGATGATCGGCACCGATTCACACACGCCTAACGCCGGTGGTCTCGGCATGTTCGCGTGCGGCGTCGGCGGCGCCGACGCCGTCGATGTGATGGCCGGCTTTCGCTGGGAGGTGCTCTACCCGAACCTCGTCGGCGTGCGTCTTACCGGCAAGCTTTCGGGCTGGACGGCGCCGAAGGATGTGATCCTCAAGGTGTGCGACATCTTGACGGTGGCGGGTGGCACGAACCGGGTGATCGAATACTTCGGGCCCGGCACCGCGTCGATCAGCTGCACCGGCAAGGGCACGATCACCAACATGGGTGCCGAGCTGGGCGCTACGACCTCGATCTTCCCGTACGACGAGCGGATGGCGACCTACTTGAAGGCAACAGGGCGCGGGGAGCAGGCCGACCTGGCGAACCGCCACGCGGAGCTCTTGCGCGCCGACCCCGAAGTGGAGTCCGACCCCGCGCGTTTCTTCGACGTGGTGGTCGAGATCGATCTGTCGTCGCTCGAGCCGCACATCGTCGGCCCCCACACGCCCGACCTCGCGCGCCCGGTCTCGCGCATGGCGCAGGACGTGCGCGACAACGGCTATCCGCCGGCGCTCGCCTCGGCGCTGATCGGCAGCTGCACGAACTCCTCCTACGAGGATCTCGAGCGCGCGGCCGACGTCGCGCGGCAGGCAACCGCCCACGGTGCGCGCGCGAAGACGAAGCTGTGGGTCACGCCCGGCTCCGAGCAGATCCACCAGACGATCCGGCGCGACGGCCAGATGGACGACCTCGAGGCGATCGGCGGTCTCGTGCTGGCCAACGCCTGCGGCCCCTGCATCGGGCAATGGAAGCGCGACGACGTGGTCGAGGGCGAGGCGAACTCGATCATCAACTCCTACAACCGGAATTTCCGCAAGCGCAACGACGGGAACAGCGGCACCTGCTCGTTCATCGCGAGCCCGGAGATCGTGGTGGCCTACGCGCTGGCCGGGACGCTTGCCTTCGATCCGCTGTCCGACGCGATCGACGGCGAGAGTGGGAAGTTCCGCCTCTCGCCGCCGGCGCCCGCTCCCGAGATCCCGCGCGACGGCTTCGTCGCGAGCC
>CAZPNB010000328.1:0-5686 GCA_964587305.1 uncultured Spirochaetales bacterium
GGCCGGCTGCTGGCCCTCGGCGTGATCCCGGCCGGAATCCTCGCGCTGCTCGTCGCGTTGGATCAGCAGGAGCACCTGCTAGGGGACGGGGGGCTCTTCGCGTGGCCGCTCTTGCTCTTCTGCGTGTATCACGTGCTGCGACGACTCGAAGCGTGCGGCGCCGGTTGGACCGCATACGGATACGCGCCGGCGCTCTGGCTCGCCGCGCTCGTCGCGGCGTTTGGCCTCTTGGGCGCCGTCGCGGTGCCGGCCGGGTTGAGCGGCGATTGGCCGATCGCTGCATTCGGCGTCGGGCTCGCGTCCGTGCAGCTCGCGGCGGCGCTCGCTCTGGACCGCCGCGTGGGCCCGTTCGGTCGCTTCCCGTCCGTGCACGTCGGGCTCGGTGCGGCGCCGCTCTGCGCGCTGGCGGTGTCGTGGATCCTCGCGCTGAACCTGCTCGCGCGCGGCGATGCGGAGCCGCTTCCCTATCTGCCGCTGCTCGATCCGGCGGATGTCGCGATCGCGCTGCTCTTCCTCGCCGTGCTGGACTGGTGGATCCGCCGCCAGCGCACGCGGTCCGAGGTGCTGCCGGGCGGGTGGCGGTCGTGGGTCGGAGCCGGTTGGGTCGGGCTCGCGTTCGTGTGGGGCAACGGCGTGCTGGTGCGGAGCGTCTACCAGTGGACCGACGTGCCGTTCCGCGCCGACGCGCTGTGGGACTCGACACCGCTCCAGGTCGCGCTGTCGATCAGCTGGACCCTCGTCGCGCTGGGCGGGATGCTCTGGTGCACGAAGCGCGGCTGGCGGACGCGCTGGATCGCGGCGGCTACTCTGCTGGGCGTCACCGTCGCGAAGCTCTTCGTCGTCGATCTCTCGACGCTCAGCACCGGCGCGAAGATCGGCACCTTCCTGGTGGTCGGCGTGCTGCTGCTGGTGGTGGGCTATCTCTCGCCGGTACCGCCCGCCGCGGAGGGGGCGCAGACCCGGGAAGGAGGGCGCACGCGTTGAGCACCGCATGGCGGATTGCGATCGCGGCCTGTTGGCTCGGCCTCGCGCCGAGCGCGGCGCTCGGCCGCGACGAGGCGCTCACGCCCGGCGATTTCGCGTGGGGCCGCGCGGTCGAAACGACGAGCGGGGATCCGCTCCAGACTCTCTTGCTCGACCTGCCGATCTATCGCGGCGCGCTGGGCCCGGAGCTCGCCGACCTGCGCGTGTTCAACGGCGCCGGCGAAGTCGTACCGCACGCGATTCGCGCGCTCGTTGATCCGCGCGCGGAAGCCGACGCACCCGTAGACGTGCCGCTCTTCAGCCTGCCCGATGACGGCGCGGACGCGGTGCGCGCCCGCGATATCGACATCGAGATCTCGGGCGACGGCGCGATCGTGCGCGTCGGTCCGGGGGTGGCGCCCGGCGACTCCGGCGCCGCGGGCGGTCCGCCGCAGGCATACCTGATCGATCTCTCTCGGCTCGAGCGCAGCCGCGCGGTCGTAGGCCTCGACCTCGACCTCGCGGAGCTACCGCAGGAGTTCGTGGTTCCGGTGCGCGTCGAGGCGAGCGACGACCTGGTGCACTTCGACACGCTGCGCACGCGCGCCGCGCTGGCGCGCCTCGACCAGGCGGGCCATCGCATCGAGCGCAACCAGGTCGAGCTCTCCGGTGTTGCGCACCGCTATCTGCTGCTGACCTCGGCAGGGCAGCCGCTCCCGGTCGAGGTGCGGTCGGTGCGCGTGCGCGTCGCGCCCGAGCTCGCGCTGCCGCCGCGGCAGCGCGAGCGGATCGCCGGAGAACCCGTCGCCGGCGAGTGCTGCGCATTCGTCTTCGACCTCGGCGGCCCGATCCCGGTCGACCGCGTCCAGTTCGACTTCCCGGTCCAGAACACCGTGGTCGAGGCCGAGGTGCTGTCGAGCAGCGATCCGGTCGGCCCGTGGCTGCGCCATTTCTCGGGTGTGCTCTACCAGCTCGACCGCTCCGGTCCGCTGCGCAACCCCGAGCTTCCGCTACCGCCGATCCGCCAGCGCTATGTCAAGCTGGTCGTGGCACCCAAGGGCGGAGGGGTGGGTGGCGGAGCGCCGGTGCTCGAGATCGCGTGGCGCCCCGAGCAGCTGTTGTTCGTCTCGCGCGGGGTGGGGCCATTCGCGGTCGGCTATGGCCGGGCGCAGGTCCAGGACACGCCGTTCGAGGCGTCCCCGCTGATCCGCACCGCGCTGTCTCGCGACGAGGAGGTGCCGCGCGAGACCGCGAGTCTCGGTCCTGTCGTTCCGGTCGGGGATCCTGCAGTCCTGCTACCGCGCAGCGAGCCGCTCTCGCGCCGGACACTCGCGCTGTGGGCGGTGCTCGTGGGCAGTGTCGGTGGCGTGCTGGTCCTGAGTGTCCGACTGCTGCGGCGGATGGGTCGACCGGAGGACGGCGCGCCATCCTGATGCATGGGGACGCCCCCGTTCTCCCCAGGGGGGATGCTCAGGTTGGCCCCGGGTACGCCGAAACGAAGCTCGATGGCGGTCCCGTGCGCGCGCTCACCGATCCCGCTCTGCGTTCGACCCGGTCGACAAGTCGCGGGTGGAACGGAAGACTGCCCCGCGCAGTCGGCGCAGCCCGGGGGTAGTGGATGATCACCGGAGCGAACACCAACGTCCGCTACCGCGGAATCCTGTTCCACGTGCAGACGGAGGACAGCGGGCGCGCCAATCCGCACATCATCAGCCACGTGTATCACGGCGGCACGATCCTCGGGACGCACAAGACCGACTACTCCGACCGGCTCGAGACCGACGATCTGCTCGGGGTCGTGCGCGGCCTGATCGATCAGCAGCACGCCGCGATGCTCGAGAGGCTCCACGCGGGTGGCTTCGACGAGGTGATCGCGCAGCGGCTCGGAGACACGGCGGTCGACGCCGGCATCGACGGGCGCTCGGTGCAGTCCAAGCCGGATACCGAGCCCGAAGCCGTCGTCCGGGCGGTCGACCCCGAGCCGCCGGCGATCCAGCGACCGGCCGCGCCGCCGCCGCTGCCGAAGGTCCGCCGCGGCGAGCGCGCGTTCGGCGAAGGCATCGGCTCGCAGAGGCCGCTCGACGAGGTGATCCTGGACTACCTCGCCGACAAGGCGCGCGACCGCGCTCCCGATCGCACCGGTGCCGCGGCCCGCAAGACCCGCCCGAGCGGGTGAGCCCCCGCGCTCGCTGGCGGAGTGCCGCGCCGCGCGCTGAAGCGAAGCGCGCGGCGACCGGCGAAGCCGCTGCGCAGCTCTTCCACGTCTCGAAGTCCTACGTCGCCGGCACCTACGCGCTACGCGACGTGAGCCTCGAGTTCGGCCGCGGAGAGTTCGTGTTCCTGACCGGTCCGAGCGGCGCCGGCAAGACCTCGCTGTTGCGGTTGGTGTTCGCGGCCGAGCGGCCGAGCGAGGGCCAGATCGTCGTGCTCGGCCGCAACGCGTCGCGGATTTCACAGCACTCGATCCCCGAGCTGCGCCGGCGCATCGGCGTCGTGTTCCAGGACTTCAAGCTGCTCGCGCGCCGCACCGTCGAGGAGAACGTCGGGCTGGCGCTCGACGTGGTCGCCACACCCCGCCGTGTCGCACGGGCGCGGGTGTTCGAGGTGCTCAAGCAGGTCGGCCTGCAACACCGGCGCTACCAGAGTCCGCTCTCGCTCTCGGGCGGCGAGCAGCAGCGCGTCGCGATCGCGCGGGCACTGATCAACGAGCCCGACATCCTGCTCGCCGACGAGCCGACCGGGAACCTCGACCCGGATCTCACGCTCGAGATCATGGATCTGATCGCGGACACCGCCACCCGTGGCACCACGGTCGTCGTGGCGACGCACGACCAGTCGATCCTCGGCCGCTTCCGCAAGCGCACCGTGCGTCTCGAGGCGGGGCGCGTCACCGAGGACCGCGCTGCGCCGGGAGCGGCGAAATGATCGCGGCGGCGACGCGTGGGCTCTACTTTGCGCGAACGTCGCTGCGGGGCATCGCGGCGACTCCCGGCACCGCGATCGTCGCGACCGCCACGATCACCGTCGCGCTGGTGCTGGTCGGCGCGTTCGGTCTCGTCGTCCTCAACATGCAGGAGCTGCTGGTGCGCGTCGGGGACGCGGTGCAGGTGACGGCGTTCCTCACCGAAGGCATCCCCGAGGCCGATCGGACGGCGCTCGCAACGCAAGTCGGCAAGCTCGAGGGCGTGGCGGGCGTGCGGCTGGTCTCCGAGGCGGAAGCGCTCGAGCGCTTCCGCGGCGGAGTCGGGCAGGGCTTTGCGCTGCTCGAGGGTCTGGGGGCGAATCCGCTGCCCGCATCGATCGAGGTCACGCTCGAGGGCGCACACCGCACGTCCGCGGACCTCTCCAGGATCGCCGGAATCGTCGCGCGCCTGCCGGGCGTCGCCGACATCACGTCGGGCGCCGATTGGGTGGAGGGCTACGTGCGCGCGCTCGCGATGGTGCGCGGACTCGCGATCGGACTCGGCGTGATCTTCGTGCTCGCCACCACGCTGATCGTGTCGAATACGATCCGGCTCGCCGTGCTCTCGCGCCGCGACGAGCTCGAGATCCTGGCGCTGGTCGGGGCGTCGCGCGCGTTCGTGAACACGCCGTTCCTGATCGAGGGCCTGCTGCAGGGCGCCGCCGCGGGCCTCCTCGCGTGGACTCTGCTCTATGCGCTGTTCCGGCTCGTGCTGCCCGGCTTCGAGTCCGGCCTCGAGCTGGTGCTGGGCGGGATCGCGCCGCGCTTCTTCGACGCCGCCGAGTCGGCGTGGCTGTGCGGAGGCGGCGCGGGCCTGGGACTGTTCGGCTCGGCGATCGCGGTCGCGTCGGAGGCGCGCCGTTGAGCGCTGCGTGGTGGGCGCTCGCCGCGGTCGGTGTCGTGCTGGCGGCGGCGGCCGGAGCCCAGCCCGATGGGGACCTCGAGCGGATCCAGGCGGCGATCTCGGCGAGCCGCGAGCGCGTCGCGACCTACGAGCGCGAGGAGCGGGGCTTGCTCGACGCGATCGAGGCGATCGACCAGAGCGCCGCGCTGCTGCGCGTCGAGGCCGCGCGTGCATACGCCGCGGCAGATGCGGCGCGCGCGGCGCTCGCGCGGTCCGAGCGGACGGCGCAGGTCGCCGAGGAGCGCCTCGCTGTGCTCGAGCGCGCGATGGCCACACGCGCCGTCGCGTTGTACCGCGCCGGCGAACTCGGGACGCTCCAGCTTCTGTTCTCGGCCGGCGGCCTCGATGACTTCTTCTCGCGCGTCCAGACGCTGCGGCGCCTGCTGCGTCACGACAGCGACCTGGTGGCGCGTCACCGCGAGCAGGCGCGCGCGCTCGAGACCGCGCGCGCGCGGGCGGCCGAGGCGAACGCCACGGCGAGCGCGGCCGATCGGACCCTGACCCGCCGCACCGGCGAGCTCGCCGACGAGCGATCCCGCAAGCGGTTGCTCGCCCGCAAGCTCGGCCGCAGCCGCGCGCTGGCGCGCGGCGGGCTCACCGAGCTGGAGATCGCGGGCCGCGCGCTGGAGGCGACCGTCGCCGCTTGGCGCGAGAGTGAGGCGCCGGCCCCGACCGGGCCGGTGCCCGACGCCCCCCCCTTCCCCGAACAGCGCGGGCGGCTTCCCGACCCGGTGCGCGGCGAGCTCCAGCGGCGCTTCGGGCGCGTCTTCGACCAGGACTCCCGCACGGCGACCTTCCGCAACGGAGTTGCCTGGCAGGCGCCGGTGGGAACCCCTGTCACCGCCGTCGCCGCGGGC
>CAZPNB010000329.1:0-3434 GCA_964587305.1 uncultured Spirochaetales bacterium
TCCGCCAGATCGCGCGCTTCCTGGCCGAACGCCCGGTCGTGATCGCCGACGGTCACCACCGCTACGAGACAGCGCTCGCGTACCGCGACGAGCGCCGGGCCGCGGGCGCCGGCTACGGCGCCGACGCGCCCCACGAATGGCTGCTCGCGTACTTCGCCAACGCGTTCGCGCCCGGGAGCCTGCTGCTGCCGATCCACCGCCTGGTGTTGAAGGGGGCGATGCCCACCGAGGCCGGGCTGCGCGAGCGGCTGCCGGGGTGGCAGAGCCACGAGGTGGCGATCGCCGATCCGCGCGAGCTGCCGGAGCTGCTGGCGCGGCATCTGGAGCCGCTGCGCGATCGTCACGCGTTCGCGGCGGACGACGCGTCGGGGCGGCTGCGCATCTTGTCCCGCCCGAGGGGCTCTGGCGAGTTGACCGTGCGCGTGATCCACCAAGAGGTGATCGAGGGCGTGTTCGGACTCGACGAGGAGGCGGTGCGAGCCGGAGCGATCGCCTATCCGAAGTCCGCGCTCCAGACCGCCCGCGACCTGCGCGCCGGCCGCGGTGGCGTCGCGCTGTACCTGAACCCGCTGACTCCCGAGGACGTCTTCCGCGTGACCGGGGCCGGCGAGGTGCTGCCGCAGAAGTCCACGTTCTTCACGCCGAAGCTGCCGAGCGGTCTCGTGTTCCGCCCGCTGGATGCGGCATGAACGCGCAAGGGGTCGACGTGTTCCGCCTGCTGGATGCGGTGTGATGGCGCGCCGGCGTGCGTCGGCTCCGCCCGAGCGCGTCGGGACGCTGGTCCCGGCGGTGCTTCGCGACCTCGGCCTCGCCGAGTCGGCGCGCGCACTGCGGATCCAGGAATGCTGGGAACAGGCGGTCGGCGCGGAAGTCGCATCTCACTGTCAGCCGGTCGCGCTGCGCGACGGTGTCCTCGAGACCCGCGTCGACTCGAGCGCCTGGTGTCAGGCGCTCCACCTGCGCACGCCCGAGCTGCTCGACGCGCTCGCCCATACACTGGGCGACGACGCACCCCGCGCGTTGTGGCTGCGGCTGGGGTGAAGCGGCGCCGGGCGGTACTCTCGCGCGATGACCGACCGATCCGAGACCGACGCGCAGGACCGGTTCCGCTGCGATTTCTGCGGGGCCGACGTGCCGAGGGTGCGGCGCATCGCGCTCGATCGCGACTATGACCGCCTCCAGAAGCCCCACCGGGTGCAGTACGCCTGCCCCGAGTGCTCCGAGCGCAAGGAGCGGGAGCGGTCGGCCCAGACGAGCTGACCCGCCGACCTCGACCCGCTTGACCCGGCGAGCGGGTTTTCCTAGCTTCCGCGCCTATTTCGGCTGCCGCTCCGCCTCCCAATGTCGAGGGTCGGAGCCGCGCGCAGAGGACCCCGACTCCATGGTGAAGATCCGCCTCACGCGCGCGGGTGCGCGAAATCGCCCGTTCTACCGCATCGTCGCGGTCGACCAGCGCCGTCCCCGCGACGGCCGGCCGCTCGAGTTTCTCGGTACCTACGATCCGAAGGTGAGTCCCGAGAAGCTCGACATCCGCGCCGACGCCGTCGCGGCCTGGGTTTCGAAGGGCGCGCAGCTGTCGCCGACGGTGAAGTCGCTGATCCGGCGTGCGAAGCGGCACGCCGCCGGAGGGGCGGCCTGATGGCGAGCAAGCCCGCGCTGTTGGTCGAGTTCGTCGCGAAGGCGCTCGTCGATCATCCCGAGCAGGTGGCGGTGCGTGAGTCGGACGGCGGCCGCTTGCTCGAGCTGGAGACGAATGCGGACGATCGCGGACGCGTGATCGGCCGCCAAGGGCGGGTGGCGAAGGCGATGCGCGCGCTGCTCGGAGTGTCGCGCGATGGGGCGGACTGCCGACTCGACATCGTCGACTGAAGCGCCGGAGCGCGCGCCGTCGGGCGCCCCGGGTGGGGTGACGCTGGGGCGCGTGGTTGGGGCGCACGGGCTGCGCGGCGAGCTGCGGGTCCGGCTCCAGACGGAGACCAACAACAACTTGCGCGCGGCGTCGAGCGTCTGGCTCGCCCGCGAAGAGGGGGATCCGAAACCAGTCGAAGCCCGCGTGCGGGCGGTCGGCTCCGGGCGTCGCGGGGAGGCGAGGCTCGCGCTGGAGGGTGTCGACAGCCGCGAGGCGGCGGAGGCGCTGCGCGGACGGCTCGTGCGGGGCCACGCCGAGCAGCTCGATCCACTGGCAGCGGGCGAGTACTACCAGTACGAACTCGTGGGCTGTCGGGTCGAGGATGGCGAGGGACGCGTCCTCGGCGTCGTGTCGGGAATCTGGGAGACCGGGGCGCCGGACGTGCTCGTCGTGGTCGACGGCGCGAACGGCGACCGCGAGCTGCTGATTCCCGCGGCGCAAGAGATCCTGCGCGAGGTGGACGTCGCGGCGCGCCGCATCGTGATCGATGCGCCGCCGGGTCTCCTCGACGGGGTAGAGCCGCAACGGGGACGGGAATAACTCGATGTCGATGCTTCGCAGGATCGACGTGGTGACGATCTTCCCGGCGCTGTTCGAGCCGTTCCTGCGCGAGTCGATCCTCGGGGCGGCCGTGTCGAGCGGGCGCGTGGCGATTGCGGTGCACGACCTGCGGCGCTGGACGACCGACCGACACCAGGTGGTGGACGACGCGCCCTACGGCGGGGGCCCGGGCATGGTGATGAAGCCCGAGCCGCTCGTCGCCGCGATCGAGGCGCTCGCCGGGCCGAAGAGCCCGGACCGCACGGCGTGCGTCGTGCTGCTGTCGCCCCAGGGACGGCGCCTCGAGCAGCGGGATCTCGCGGGGTTGGCCGCTCGGGAAGAGCTGGTGCTCGTGTGCGGCCGCTACGAGGGCATCGACCAGCGGGTGATCGAGGTGGCCGTCGACCAGGAGCTCTCGATCGGCGACTACGTGCTGTCGGGCGGCGAGGTGCCGGCGATGGTTTTGATCGAGGGGGTGACGCGACTGCTGCCGGGTGTGCTCGGCAATCCGGATTCTGCAAAGTTCGAATCGTTTCAAGAAGGACTACTGGAGGGACCCCAATACACGCGGCCCGCGCAGTTCCGCGGCCGATCGGTGCCGGAGATCCTGCGCTCGGGGGATCACGGCGCCGTCGCGCGCTGGCGAAGCGAGCAGGCCCGTGAAACGACGCGCTCCCGGCGGCCCGATCTCTCGATCGAGTCCGGCGCAGGCGACGTCTCGGGAGTCCCAGGAGAAAAGACATGAATCGCATCGACGCCGTCCATCCCACCGCACTGCGCCACGATCTGCCGCCCTTCCGCCCGGGCGACACGGTTCGCGTGCACGTCAGCATCACCGAGGGCGACAAGCAGCGCATCCAGGTTTTCGAGGGCGTCGTGATCCGCCGCCGCGGCCACGGCCCCTCCGCCACCTTCACGGTGCGCAAGATCTCCTCGGGCGTGGGCGTGGAGCGGATCTTCCCGCTCGAGTCGCCCAACGTGGCGA
>CAZPNB010000330.1:0-5026 GCA_964587305.1 uncultured Spirochaetales bacterium
GTGCGGATCGTCGAGGGCCGCATGTTCAACCCGTCGAGCGGCGAAGTGATCGTCGGGGACGGGGTCGCGGGGCGCTACCAGGGTGCGGCGGTCGGCGAAGCGATCCGCTTCGGGCGCGGCACCTGGCGGGTGGTAGGCCGCTTCGTGAGCGGCGGTGACTCGTTCGAGAGCGAGGTGTGGGTGGACGTGCGCGAGCTCGCGCGCGACGCGAAGCGACCGCTGCCCTACTCGGGGCTGCGCGTGCGCGCCGCTTCGGGCGCCGACCTCGACGCGCTGGCCAGGAGAATCGGCGACGAGCCGCGCTGGGCGCTCGAAGCCGAGCGCGAGACCGCCTACTACGCCGAGCAGTCGAAGTCTGCCGACGCGCTCTACATGATCGTGATCGGGCTGGCCGTGCTCTCGGGGATCGGCGCGATCTGCGGCGCCACCAATACGCTCTACGCCAGCGTGCAGGCGCGCACCGCGGAGATCGGCACGCTGCGCGCGCTCGGCTTCTCGCGCGGTGCGATCCTCTCGGCGTTCCTGATCGAATCACTGTTGATGGCGAGCGCGGGCTTCGCGGTCGGGGGCGTGCTCGCCTGGGGGCTCGCCGCGGCAATCTCGAGCTCGCTCGGCGGCGTCGGCTTCGCGGCCGCTACCTTCACCACCAGCGTGATCGATCTCCACGTCGGGCTCCTCGACTTGTGCTGGGCGGCGCTGCTGTCGCTGGTGATCGGCCTCGTCGGGGGATGGTTCCCCGCGCTGCGAGCGGCGCGGCTGCGCCCGATCGAAGCGCTGCGAAGGGCCTAGCCATGGCAGCCGAGGGCGAGCGGCGACTGCGCGACGAGCTGGCCACGCTGCGCATCGACCGCAGCGACCCCGGCCCGCGCGTACGACCGCGCTGGTGGGGCGTGGCTTGGATCGCCGCGGCGACCGCGCTGTTTCTGATCGCGAGCGTGCTCGCGTGGTGGCTCTTGCTCGGCCGTGTCGCCGAGGTGAGCGTCGCGTACGCGCAGCTCTCCGGGCCGGGCGCGGCGCCCGCGGCCGCGGTGCTGACCGGATCGGGCTACGTCGTGACCGGCGACCGCTACATCGCGCTCGGCGTGCGCGTGCCGGGCCGGATCGAGGCCTACCTGGTCGAAGAGGGTGAGCGCGTCGAGGCCGGCCAGCCGCTGGTGAAGCTCGACGCGCGGCCGTTCGAGGCCGCGCTCGCCGAGGCGAGCGCCGCGCGGGCCGAGGCGCGCGCGCAGGTAGAGCTCTCCCGCAAGGAGCTCGCGCGCGAGGGCGAGCTGCGTTCGCGCGAGGTGGCGTCGCAGGCCTCGTTCGACGTGAAGGAGACCCAGCTCGCAGTCGCACGCGCGACCGCGGCCCGCCACGACGCGCGCGTGGCCCAGCTCGAGCTCGACCTCGAGGACGCGGTGCTGCGCGCGCCGACCGCCGGCATCGTGCTCGAGAAGCTCAAGGAGGTGAGCGAGATCGCGGTGCCCGGCGGCTTCGCCGGCTCGGGCGACCTGATCCGGATCGCGAACACCGACGAGCTGCGCGCCGAGCTCGACGTCAACGAGTCGGACCTCGCCAAGGTGAAGCTGGACCAGCCCGCCGAGATCACGCCCGACGCGTACCCCGACCGCCGCTATGCGGCGCGCGTCGTGAAGCTCTATCCGCAGATCAACCGCCAGAAGGGGACGCTGAAGGTCGAGGTGCGGATCCTCGAGCCGGACGAGTGGCTGCGGCCGGACATGAGCGTGCGCGTCACGTTCCTGGCCGGCGAGCCCGCGCAGGGTGCTGTCGCGGCGTCGCAGGTGCTGGCGCCGCGCGAGGCGCTGCGCCGCGACGAGCAGGGGGAGTACGCCTGGGTGGTGTCCGACCGCCGGCTCCGCCGGCAGGCGCTGGCGAGCGCGGGCACCGCCGCCGACGGCCGCGCGGTGGTGAGCGAGGGCCTCTCCGGAGGCGAGGCATTGGTGCTGGGCGCCGGCGAGGATCTGCGCGACGGTCAGCGGGTGGACGTGCGCACCGGAACGCAGTGATCGGCGCCTTCGACACGGTCGTCGTCGGCGCCGGCGTGGTGGGTCTGGCGATCGCGCGTGCCGAGGCGCTGCGCGGCCGCGAGGTCGTGATCCTGGAGCGCGAGCCGCGCTTCGGCACCGCCACCTCGTCGCGCAACAGCGAGGTGATCCACGCCGGCATCTTCAACCCGACCGAGAGCCTGAAGACCCGGTTGTGCATCGCCGGGCGCACCGCTCTCTATCGCTACTGCGCAGAGCGCGGCATCGACCACCGCCGCACCGGCAAGCTGCTGGTAGCCACCGACGCGGCGGACCAGACCTTCCTGGACCGCTGCGTCCGCCTCGCGCAGGCGAATGGCCTCGCCGGCGACGACGCGCTGGTGCCGCTCTCCGCCGACGAGGCGCGGCAGCTCGAGCCGGAGCTGCGCTGCGCCGCCGCGGCGTTCTCGCCGGCTACCGGTATCGTCGACCCGGAGCAGCTGATGCACGCGCTGCTCGGCGATGCGCAAGCGCGCGGCGCGAGCATCGCGTACCGCGCGCCGGTCGAGGCGGCGAGCGCTGATGCGAAAGGCTTCGTGGTGCGTGTTGGCGGCGAGCGCGCCGAGGAAGTGCGCTGCCGACGCCTGATCAACGCCGCCGGCCTCGGCGCGAACGAGCTCGGCCGCCGGATCGCCGGCTACGACCCCGGTCGCGTGCCGCCGCTCTACACCGTGAAGGGCAGCTACTTCGTGTTCACCGGGCGGTCGCCGTTCCGCCACCCGATCTATCCCACCCGGCACGTCGGCATCTCCGTGCATGCCACCGTCGATCTCGGCGGCCAGCTCAAGTTCGGCCCGGACGCAGAGGCGGTGGACGCGCTCGACTACGCCGTCGATCCGGAGCGCGCCGACGCGTTCTACCGCTCCGTGCGGAGCTTCTGGCCGGGCCTTCCCGACGGCGCGCTGCGGCCGGGCTACGCCGGAATCCGGCCGCGGCTCGCGGGCCCCGGCGACGGGTTCCGCGACTTCGCGATCGACGGGCCGGCGCAGCACGGCGTCGCCGGCCTGGTGCAGCTCTACGGGATCGAGAGCCCCGGCCTGACCGCGTGCCTGGCGATCGCCGAGCGGGTGGCGGAGCTGTGAGCCCCGGCAACCGCCGAGTGTTCACGTGCAGAGCGCGGTTCGCCCGCCGGAATCAAACCCGCCACCTCCATCGCCCGTCACCGTACGACAGCGGCCTCCGGAATCGCCAGCGAAATGCCTCGAAGCCCACGGCGCGGCGGTCGGCCTGCGGAGCGACGGATCGCTCAGCGACGCTCGAGCCGTTTTCGCAGCTCGTCGCGCCACACCTGCGCGAGCGCCGGGTGGTCGACGGCGCGCCGGTTCAGCGCGTCGTCGCCCGGCTCGCGCGCGAGCCGCTGCACGTCGGCCACGGACAAGCCGCGAGGGTCCGCTGCGATCCGCTCGATCGCGTCGCCCTGCGCCAGCTCGCCGGGAACGACGATCCGGAAGTAGAAGCCCGAGCGGCCGCTCGCCAGGAAGTGCTTCGGCAGATCCGCGCGCTGGTGGCGCAGCGCGAGCTTGTGGCACGGGATGCGCGGCTGACTCACCTCCAGCTCCGCACTGCCGACGCGGAAGCGGTCGCCGATCCCCACCTCCGGCTCGCGCATTCCCTCGGTGGTGAGGTTCTCGCCGAACGCACCCCACGGCAGCGCGTCGACGCCCAGCCACTCGCACCAGAAGCCGTAGTGCTCGCTCGGGTAGCCGTAGACGGCCTTGTCGGCGCCGCCGTGCACGGTGAGGTCGGCCTGGCGGTCGCCGTCGAGGTTGTCGCCGTGCAGCGCGACGCGGCCGGTCACCGACTGCTTGAAGATCCCGGTCCGCACCGGCTTGTCGCGCCAGGTGGCGTCGCGCGGCATCCCGACGTTTACGGAGACCAGCTTCACGCCGCCAGGCTAGCGAAGGGATATGGTTCCGTTCTGCAACCCCGTCACCCGCGAGGCCCGCAACCTCCGATGCCCCGCTCCGTCGAGTTCTTCTTCGACTACGGCAGCCCGTACAGCTACCTCGCCGACGCGCTGCTCCCCGACCTCGCGCGCCGGCACGCGGCCCGGATCGTCCACCGCCCGATGCTGCTCGGCGGCGTGTTCAAGGCGACCGGCAACCAGTCGCCGATGCGGGAGCCGGTGGCGGCGAAGCGCGCCTACGGCGGCCTCACGCTGCAGCGCTCGGCGGCCCACCACGGGGTTCCGTTCTCGAGCAACCCGCACTTCCCGATCGACACGCTCCGCCTGATGCGCGTCGCGGTCGCAGCGCAACACGCGGGCGTGTTCACCGCGTTCCACGCGGCGATCTACCCGGCGTTCTGGGTCGCCGGGCACAACCTCGGCGATCCCGCCGTCGTCGCAGAGGTGCTCGCCGGCGCCGGCCTCGACGCGGCGTCGCTCGCCCTGCGCTCCGCGAGTGACGCCGTGAAGGCGGAGCTGCGCGCCACCACCGAGGAGGCGGTCGCCCGCGGCGCGTTCGGTGCGCCAACGCTCTTCCTCGACGGCGCGATGTTCTTCGGCGTCGACCATCTGCCGTTCCTCGAGCGCGCGCTGCAGGAGTCGCCGTGAAGACCGCGATCGGCGTCGGCGGCCCGGCCTCCGGCTCGCAGCGCGACTTCGCGCGGATCGCCGCGTTCGCGATCGAGGCCGAGAAGCTCGGCGTCGACGCCGCGTGGAGCGCGGAGGCATGGGGCTACGACGCAGTCACGATCCTCGCCTATCTCGCGGCGAGTTCCTCGCGGCTGGTGCTCGGCACCGGCATCCTGCAGATCAGCGCGCGAACGCCGAGCATGACCGCGATGACCGCGATGTCGCTGGCCACGCTCTCGGGTGATCGCTTCATCCTCGGACTCGGCGCGTCGGGCCCACAGGTGGTCGAGGGGCTGCAGGGCCAGTCGTTCGCGAAGCCACTCGCGCGGATGCGCGACACGATCGAGATCGTCCGGATGGCGTTTCGCGGCGAGAAGCTCTGCTACCACGGCGAGCATCACGTGCTGCCGCGGCCCGGCGGCGAGGG
>CAZPNB010000331.1:0-3138 GCA_964587305.1 uncultured Spirochaetales bacterium
AGTAGACGCCGTGGTGGAAGCCCAGGCGCAGCGCTCCCCGCGTGCCGGGGCGGAAATGAGCCGCGAAGAAGGAGATCGGATCGCGGCAGTGCGCGAGGCAGGTGTCCTTCCACGGTGTGAGCTGGTAGGCCCCGGCCGCGATCAGCAGCCCCGCGCCGAGGCGCGGGCTGCTCGCCACCAGCATCGGCGAGAGCAGCGCCATCCGCTCGAGGCCCCATTGCGCTGCGGTGGCCGCGACGCTGAACACGCCCCACGCCAGCAGATAGCCGGCCACGAACACGGCGGTGGGCGGCAGCACCGAGCCGTCGCGCAGCGCTTTGCGCGCCACCTGGGCGTAGAGGAGCGTCATCGGCGTCGCAGCCGGCAGCATCATGCCGGCCATCATCACCAGCCACATCGCAAGCAAGAGTGCCAGGTCGAGCGGGCTCCAGGCGTGGAGGGCTCCCATCCCCTGCATCCCCGCCATCGCGAGCAGATAGGTCCAGGCGAGCGCCGTCACGCCGGCGAGCGCGCCGAGGATCGCGATGCGGTCGCGGCGGCGCAGGTCAACAGCAGAGAGGGCGGGCACGAAGGGCACGCTGCCGAACCTCGTGACTAGCGAATCACGCCGCCCTGGTTCATGTGCAGCACGCTGAAATGCGCGTGGCTCGCGGCGAGATCGAGCTCGATGCCGGCGCGCACCCGCGACGTGCCGCTGCCCACCTCGGCATAGCTGAACTCGAATCCGTTAGGCAGGCCGATGCCGGCACGGACCGGGTCGCCGCTCAAGGCGTCGGTGATCGGCACACCCTCGCTATCGACGAGATCCGGAACACGCACCCGCGCGCTGCGCTTCCCGACGTCGATCGCGCACTCGATCGGCGCGTAGATCGGCTCGAGCTCCTCGGACATCGTGCTGGTGAAGACATAGAAGTGGGTGGCTCCGGGCACCGTCGACTCACCGCGCATGATCTTCACCAGCGCCTCGCGCTGGGCCTCGTTCGCGCGTTCGTCGATGATGAACTGCTGGCGGCCGTTGCCGGCCGCGATCTCGCCGGGCCACCGGAGGAGCGTCACTGCGCAGAGCCCGTCGAGGCTCACGTCGTTCCAGTAGCCCTCCTCGATCGCCATCGCTCCGATCGCCTCGCAGTGACCGTGCGTGGACGGCGACCCGAACTGGCACGGGCAGCCACGGGCACAGTTACAGTTGGCGTAGTTCGAGCCCCGGAGCATCCAGCGATCTGTCACGACGCTCTCCTTCGCGGTGCGGGGCAAACAGTCTCGCTCAGGTGTAACCTGCCGGTCAACGACTTGGGAGGACCTCTCGATGAAGCGAACCCGCATCCTGTCGGCCGCGCTGGCTCTGCTGGCGCTCACCGCCTGCTCGAGCCCGCCGCCCCCCCCGGAAGGAGACAAGCTCACCGTGGGCACGGTGCAACGAGAGATCAAGGTGGGGATGGACGCCGCCTCGGTAGCGGAGATCCTCGGCTCGCCCAATATCGTCACCACCGACGAGCAGCGCCGCGAGCAGTGGATCTACGACAAGATCTCGAGCGATCGCTCTTCATCGGCAGGAACTAGCGCGGTGAGGCGTTGCGCGCGCGCGGTGCTGACGTTCTCAGCCGGCCTCGCAACAGCGACCTGCTCGCCCTACGCCTATCGCCACGAGATCGCGTGGGACTCGCAGGACCAGATCTGGCTCTCCGAGGCGAGCCAGGTGAAGGTGCGCGCCGCGCAGAGCCGCGTGTTCGACACCCACGATCGGCAGCGCATGCTCGAGGCCGTCGTCACCACCTTCCAGGACCTGGGCTTCCAGGTCGAGGTGCTCGACGAGACGCTCGGCATCGTGTCGGGCAAGAAGTTCGTCGATCTCGAGAAGCCCTCGATCGGCTTCGACCCCAGCTACTTCCTCTACGACGAGGAGAGCCTCGTCGTGTTCACGCGCTCCTATCGCAGCTGGGGCCCATTCTGGCATCGCAGCGATCTGGTGCGGCTCACCGTCACGGTGCGCGAGCGCAACGAGAAGCAGCTGATCGTGCGCGCGTCGGCGCAATTCTACCTGCGGCCGATCGAGGAACCGGAGCCATACCAGAAGTTCTTCGCGACGCTCGAGCAGACGCGCTTCGTCGAACGGCAACTGGCGGGCGACGCGCAGCGTCGCTAGCAACCGGCCGGGTCGAGCCGAGGGTTCTATGTTAGTCAGGGCCCGCCCGACGCATCGTCCGGTGCCGGCTCGGCGGCGAGCGCGCGGCCGAGGATCGCGTCCGGGTCGCTCCAGCCGGTCTCGTCCTGCACCTCGCGACAGCGCGCGAGGATGCGCGCGAAGTCGGGCCCGGCCGCGAAGCCGCGCGCGAGCAGGTGCCGGCCCTGCACGGCGTCCTGTGGGCCACCGTCCGGGATCGCCAGGTGGACGATCGCCTCGAGGAAGCGGTCGCCGGCCGGGAAACGGCGCGCGCGCGCGTCGGGGGTGGTGCGGCCCCATTGGTCGGCGCGCGCGACGCGCTCGAGCAGCGCGGGGCCGACCTGCGCGGCCGCGAGACGGCGTGCGAGACGGCGGTAGGCCTTCGGCGACGCCCCGTCCCGCGGCAGCTGCGCCGGCGCCAGATGGTGCTCGACCAGTGCTCGAACCTGCGTGAGCAGTGCGGACGGCGCGCGCAGCCGCTCGAGGAAGCTTTCCGTCGCTGCGACGCCCGCGGCCGGGTGACCGTGCGCGCGGAGACGCCCGTCGCTCTCACGCGTCGCGGCGGGCTTCCCGAAGTCGTGGCACAGCACCGCGTACATCAACGCGGCGTCGTCGGGCTGCCCGGTGCGCAGCAGGGCCGCCGCATCGAGCGCCATACCGGTGTGCACCCACACATCCCCCTCCGGGTGCCAGATCGGGTCTTGCGGCACACCGACGAGTGCTTCGAGCTCGGGGAAGAAACGCAGCATGTCGGTGCGGCGCAGTACCTCGAGGCCGCGGCTCGGCTGTGACGCCCGGAGCAGCAGCTTGTCGAACTCGACGCGCAGCCGTTCGCCGGGTAGCGCCGAGAGGTCGAGCGCGCGGCACAGCAGCGCCAGCTCCGCGTCCGGCTCCATCGTGAAGCGCGCCGCGAGCTGCATCACACGCAGGCCGCGCAGCGGGTCGGCGGCGAAATAGCGCGGGTCGGCCGCGCGCAG
>CAZPNB010000332.1:0-3929 GCA_964587305.1 uncultured Spirochaetales bacterium
CCCGCTTCCGCGAGGTGATGCTGCCGCTGCTGCTGCTGCCGCTGCTGCTGCCGGTGATCTCGGGCGCCGTGCGCGCTACCCAAGCCCTTCTCGAGTCCGGGAACGTGCCATTCGAGCCGCTGCAGCTCCTGATCGTGACCGACGCGGCCTACCTGATCCTGGGCTTCATTGGCTTCGAGTACGTCCTGGACGAGTGATCGCGGCCCGGGACATCCCGCGGGCGGCCGGAACTAATTCCGCGGGCGCGCAAGATCGCGGTTGACAATCGTGTGGCCGCGGCAGTATTTACCCATGAGCCCTGTGTTCGACTGGTCTCTGGCTCAGACCACCCCTGCATCGGACCCATGGAGGCGACCGCAACCCCACCCCCCTGAGGGGAAGCGTGTGCGCGCTGTGACAGATTCTTCGCGCCCGGATCCTCCGGGCGGCAGATCGCGGTAGAAGCCTTCCCACTCCCAGTGGACGGCCTCTGCCTCTTCGTCAGCCCGTCCACCCACCGCACGCACGCAGCTCCCCGCGCAGGGTCGCGACCCTAAGGGTTTCGTCGCCTCACATCGGAGCGGTACGGGGCTTGGTCTGTGCCTTGGCACAGGGCTTGCGAACCTCCTCCCCATGGCCCGGGTCGGGGTTCGAAGTCGACACCGGACCGGGATACGGAAGCCGGTGACCAGGGCCCCGGAGGCAACCCGAGGCGAAGGATGGCGAGCATGAAGCGTGGCGTCGGGTACTGCGAGAACACGGACTGCGAGGATTACGCCAAGGGCGTCTTCCTGCTGAACCACGGAGACACCTTCTACTGCCCACGCTGCCGCCAGCTCGGGAAGGTCGAGAAGGAGCGCGGGTTCTATACGGGAAACACCGACATCTTCAAAGAGGTGCGGGTCGAGTACAATTTTGACCCGATCAACAGCGTGTACCGTGAGATCGCGATCGTCCGCGATGAGAGCCTCTGGGGTCGGAACAACGTCTACACGCTGCAGTCACCGCTGATCAAGACGGAGAAGCGAGCACTCAAGGTGGCCGAAGCGATCCTCGCGAACCTGAACCGCTACCGCGGCCTGCTCAACGGCGACGACATCCCGCGCACCACCGAGATCATCCTCTCGTTCGACGAGTCGTTCGACGAGTTCTCGCGCAAGCTCGAGCAACTCTCGCGAGAGTGGGAAGCGAGCGGGCTGCGCGAGGGGCAGCGCTAGCTCGCCTTTCTGGTCTTCGCTCGGCTTCGCCTCGCTGCGCGCGGTAAAACCGCTTGCTTTACGAGCCCATTCCAGCGCACGGCCAGGTCGATCGCCAGACCCGCGAGCACGTGGCGCCAGCCCTGATGCTCGCGCACCTCGACCGGCCCGGGCAGCCCGGCGAGCGCATCGGCCAGCGGGCCGCGGTACCAGGGAAACAGGGTGTCCGGCAGCGCTCTCGGCTCGAACCAGGCGACCGCCGGCGTCTCCGCGCTGGCGCGCAGCGCACCGCCGACAGCAAAGCAGCGATACACGCGCGCCGTGTGCGGCCGAAAGCCCGAGCGGTGGTAATCCCCGACGTGGGCCTCGATCTCCACCGCAAGGCCGGTCTCCTCTCGCACCTCGCGGCGCAGCGCCGCCTCGTCGCGCTCCCCGGGCAGCGCGCTGCCGCCGGGCAGCTCCCAGCCGCACAGGTCGCCGCGCATCGCGAGCAAGACTCCGTCGGCGCCCACGACCACGGCCTGGTGCACGATCAGCCGCTCGCGCTCGAGTCTCGGCGCCGCGAGGCCCCACCACGCGAGTCGCACGTAGCTGGGCAGGGCTCCGGCAATCCGGAGCAAGCGCGCGAAGCGCGCGCGCAGCGAGGCGAAGCCTTGCGAAGATCGGACGGGGAGCACGCGACCCACCGATCACTCGATGATCTTGTTGAGCGGATACTCGACGATGCCGCGCGCACCCGCCTCGCGCAGGCGCGGGAGCAGCTCCTTGACCAGGCGCTCCTGGATCACGGTGTTGATCGCCACCCAGCGCTCGTCGGTCAGCGTCGACACGGTCGGCGTGCCGAGGGCCGGCAGCACCGCGACCACCGACGCCAGGCGTGAACGCGGCACGTTCATCATCAGGCCGACGCGATCGGCCGCCAGGATGGCTCCGCGCAACAGCAGCACCACCCGGTCGATCACCGCGCGCAGGCCGGCGTCGGCGTAGGCCGCGCGGTTGGCGATGAAGCGCGGCGTGCTCTCGAGAACGGTGTCGATCACGCGCAGGTTGTTGGCGCGCAGGCTCGAGCCCGTCTCGGTCACGTCGACGATCGCGTCCGCCAGCAGCGGCGGCTTCACCTCGGTGGCCCCCCACGAGAACTCGATGCGTGCTGCGACACCGTGCTTTCGCAGGTAGTGCTTGGTGAGATTCACCACCTCGGTGGCGATCCGCTTGCCCGCCAGGTCCGCGGGCCGCCGTATCGGTGAGTCGTCCTTCACCGCCACCACCCAGCGCACCGGGTTGTAGTTGGGCCAGGGCGCGCGCAGGTCGGCCACCTCCTTCACGCGCGCGCGATTCTCGAGCGTCCAGTCGACGCCGGTGATGCCGGCGTCGAGCACACCCTGCTGCACGTAGCGCGCCATCTCCTGGGCGCGGATCAGCACGCACTCGATGTCGGGATCGTCGATGTCGGGGTAGTACGACCGCTCCGGGATCCGCAGGACGAAGCCGGCCAGCGTGAACAGCTTCTCGGTCGTCGCCTGGAGGCTTCCCTTCGGCAGGCCGAGTCGCAGCCGCCGACTCTTCTTCTTGTTGGCCATCAAAGCGATCCTCGCGGGCGCGCGAGCCTACCCGGCGCGCAGCGCGGTCGCCAGACGCTCGCGCAGCCCCGACAGCTCCGCCCAGGCCGGACCGCGACCGAACGGCGGATCGCGCCGATCGCCGCTGGTCGGCTCGGCTGCCGCCAGGATGCCGCGCCGGATCAGCAGGTCGACCGCGTTGCCGAAGGTCACCGGGTTCTGCGCCTCGGGCAGCCCCGCCTCCCCGAGCAGTGCTGCGCGCTCGAATTGCTCGGCGATCCGCTTGCGCAGCGCCTTGCGCCCCAGCGGCGCTTCGAGCTGGCCCACCGCCGAAATCGCGACGCAATAGCTCTCGAGCACGGAGCGCATCTGCTCGGCCAGGAACACGAGATGCGCCTCACCGCTCTCGGTGGCGTGCAACTCGCCGTTACGGCGCACGATCCAACCCAGTGCCTCGAAGTGGGCGAGGAACGCGTCGACGTGCGCGGACAGCGCCGGGCCACGCGCGGTGAAAAACTCGCCGTGGAAGACGTCGAGCCACTCGGAGAGTCGCGCCGCGACTGCCTCCCGAGAGCCGCCCGCCAGGAGCTCGCGCGCCAGGAAGCTCGGTGCGGCCAGGTAATGCAGGATGCTGTTCCGGTAGATGTCGAGCGCGCGCCGGCGCCCGGGCTCGAAGAACAGGATCTCGCCGCGCGCGTCCGCGGCAACGCGGATCAGATCCACGCGCAAGAGCGATGCAATCGATTCAGAGAAGTCGCCCTCGTCGCGCGCGAGCGCGGGGGTGAGCTTGACGCCCATGATCCGCAGCAGGTCGACCACCTGCTGCATGCGCAGCGCGAGCTCGGCCCGGAACAGGCCGCGGCGCCGCTCCCCGAGCAGCGCGCACGCCGCGACGCTGGTGGCGTGGGGCACGACGGCCAGATTCATCTGCTCGACGATCCGGTTCCCGAGCCGCAGGACGAACGCGCGGCGCGCGGCGGACTCCTGTTCGCCCTCACCTGCCAACTGCGCGCGGCGGTCGCCGATCGCCAGGGCCAGCGAGAGCGGCTCGCCGAAGTTCACGAACACCGACCCGAAGCGGCGCTGGAGAAACCTCCAGGCGCGCATCAGGCCGAGCATGCTCTCGCCTTCCTTGGCACCGCCCTCGAGCTCGCCCACCATCGCGCCCTCTTCGACCAGACGCTCGTAGGTGAGC
>CAZPNB010000333.1:0-3763 GCA_964587305.1 uncultured Spirochaetales bacterium
TCGAGTACGGGATCACCGTGAAGGGTGATCCCGACTTCGACCCGATCAGCAGCTGCGTGTTGCTCGTCAACGCGTATCGCGAGGACCACGCGGGCGAGATCCTCTGGGATTACGACCAGGAGAACCCGCTCGCCGATGCGCGCGGCTTCCAGGTCGACGGCGAGAAGTACACGCCGAACCAGCAGGAGAACATCGCCCGCAACAAGACGCTGATCAACGGCGCGCGCTATTACGTCGACCACGCGCACCCCGAATATTCTTGTCCCGAGGTCACGAACGTTCGGGATCTGGTCGTTCACGAGAAGGCCGGCGAACGGATCCTGGAAGTCAGCCGCCGCGAGGCCAACGCACTGCTGCCGGCCGGAATGCAGATGCTGATCTACAAGAACAACAGCGACCGCAAGGGCAACAGTTACGGATCGCACGAGAACTACTTGATGGACCGCCGCACGTCCTTCAAGCAAATCGTCGAATGTCTGATGCCCTTCTTCGTGACGCGGCAGGTGTACTGCGGAGCCGGAAAAGTCGGCTCCGAGAATCGTGGCCGCCCGATCGATTATCAGATCTCGCAGCGGGCCGATTTCTTCGAGACCGAGGTCGCCCTCGATACGATGGTGAAGCGGCCGATCATCAACACGCGCGATGAACCGCACGCCGACCGCGAGAAGTATCGGCGCCTCCATGTGATCGTCGGGGACGCCAATCTCTCCGAGTACACGATCTACCTGCGCAATGGCGCCACCGCGATCGTCCTTGCGATGATCGAGGACGGCGCGATCACGAAAGACCTGTCGCTGCGCGACCCGGTCCGGTCGATCAAGGAGATCTCGCACGACTCTGGCTGCAAGCAGGAGATCCCGCTCGATGACGGCAAACGCGTGAGTGCCGTCCAGATCCAGGCCGAGTATCTCGAGATGGCTCTGGCCTACACAGCCAGGCAATCGCTCGATCCGGTGACCAAGGACGTCCTCGCGAAGTGGGAACACGCCGTCGAAGCCCTGCGCCGCGATCCGATGGAGCTGCACGAGAAGATCGACTGGGTGATGAAGAAGGCGATGATCGAGAGATTCATGGAGCGGAAATCGCTGGATTGGAGCTCGCCCCAGGTCGAGATGCTGGACCTCCAGTACCACGATCTCCGCCCCGAGAAGGGTCTGTACTATCTTCTCGAACGACAGGGTCACGCGGAGCGCATCGTCAGCGACGACGAGATCCTCGCCGCCGTGCACACACCGCCGGCGGACACGCGGGCCTATTTCCGGGGGGAGTGCCTGAAGAAGTACGGAGCCGCGGTATTCGGCGTCAACTGGGATTCGATCTCGTTCGGCGTGGACGGCGAGCCGATCAAACGGATCCTGATGGCCGAGCCGCTCAAGGGAACGAAGGCTCACGTAAAGGATCTACTCGACAGCTCTCCGACCGCTGCGGATCTGGTCAAGAATCTGCGGGCCTGAACCGACCCTACGAACGGGAGCCAATATGCGTATCACCACCACCATCGAGCGACCTGCCCGCGGCGCGGATGCCGAGCCGCTGCCGCTATACCGCGCCGCCGAGGGCGGGCAGAAGCAGGTTCCGAAGAAGGGCGGAGACGATGCCGGTGCCGACAAGGGCGCCGGCGGTCCGCAGAAGCTCGCCAAGAAGGGCGAGAAGCTGAAGGACGAGATGGATGCCCTCGTCGATGAGATCGACGAGGTTCTGGAAGAGAACGCCGAGGAATTCGTAAAGAACTACGTCCAACGCGGAGGCGAGTAGTCGCCGCTCCGCGGGGGGGGAGGGCAGCGAGCTTGCGTTTGCCGGGCTTGGGTTCCGGTCGTGGAGGCGAGAGGGGTGGGTACGACGGGTCGAGCTTCTCGGAGCTCCTCCAGCTCGACCATCCGCACTTGGCTTTCGACCTGGGCCGCTACGGAAATCTGGAGCACCTGAACGTTCCTCACGGAACGACGGTGCTCGCGTTCAAGTATGCCGATGGTGTGATCGTTGCGGGCGATCGCCTCGCAACCGAGGGCATGCGCGTCGCTTCGCGCGACGTCGAGAAGGTATACGCCACCGACGACCACTCGATGATCGCGATCGCCGGAGCCGCGGGGCCTGCGATCGAGATGGCGCGCATCATGCGAGTCGAGCTGGAACACTACGAGAAGATCGAGGGGCAGGCGCTCGAGCTCGACGGCAAGGCCAACAAGCTATCGCAGATGATCCGCGCCAACCTTCCGGCAGCGATGCAGGGCCTGGTCGTGGTGCCGCTGTTTGCCGGTTTCGATCTTCGGCGGAAGCAAGGGCGCATGTGGAAGTTCGACGTCACCGGCGGTCGCTACGAGGAAGCCGAGTTCGAGGCGACGGGCTCGGGCGGGCTCTATGCGCGGGAGTCGCTGAAGAAGTCTCACCACGCGCGCGCCTCCAAGCGGGAGGCCCTGGAGATGGCGGTGCAGGCGCTCACCGACGCCGCCGACGAGGATCGCGGCACGGGTGGCATCGATACAGTCCGCGGGATCTTCCCGACCGTCATCTACTGCTCGGAGCCCGGCATCGAGCAGACGCCGGCAACCGAGATTCGCGAGGTCTATGAGTTCATCCTCGAGCGCCGTGCGAACGGGCGCGGCGGAGTCGCGTCGTGAACCTGCCCTTCTACGTTTCTCCCGAGCAGGTGATGCAGGACAAGGCCGAGTTTGCCCGCAAGGGCATCGGCCGCGGAAAGTCGAGCATCACGGTGGAATACGACGGCGGCATCGTGCTGATGGCCGAGAACGCGTCATCGCTGTCGAAGATCGGCGAGATCTACGACCGGATCGCTTTCGCGGGGGTCGGCAAGTTCAGCGAGTTCGATCAGCTGCGAAAGATCGGTGTTCGGTACGCGGACATGAAGGGCTACCAGTACAGCCGCGACGACGTCCGGGCGCGCGCGCTCGCCAACGCGTACTCGCAGGCGATCGGCGACGTGTTCACGCGCGAGCTCAAGCCGCTCGAAGTCGAGGTGATCGTCGCCGAGGTGGGCGATCCGGGACTCGCAGACCACGAGCAGTGTGAGATCTACCGCATCCAGTACGACGGCAGCATCAGCGATCACCGGGGCTTCTGCGTGATTGGTGGCTCCGAAGAAGAGCTCAAGAGCCAGCTCAGCGGAGGCTTTCGCCCGGGCCTACCCCTAGGGGAGGTGCTGCGTCTCGGACACAGTGCACTCGGGCGCGCGGTCGACGGCAAGACCGCGGTGGCCGCGGAGAACCTCGAGGTGTGCGTTCTCGAAAACGCGCGAATCGGCCGAAAGTTCCGTAGGCTCGATACCGATGAGCTGAGACAGCACCTCAGCGGCTAGACCCGCGAGGGTCGGCCTGTTTCGGGGTCGGACGGTTGGCGTGCAGAAGCGCATCTACGGGATCGAGACCGAATACGGGATCATCTTCACGCCGGAAGGGCGGAAGACGCTGCCCGTGGAGAAGGCGATCCGCTTCCTCTTCGAGAAGCTGATCACGACCGAGCACTTCCTCAACGTCTTCCTCGAGAACGGCGCCCGCTTCTATCAGGACACCGGCTGCCATCCCGAGTACGCGACCCCCGAGTGCGCGTCGCCTCGCCAGCTGATCGTGTACGACAAGGCCGGCGAGCGGATCCTCGAAGACCTCCAGATGTACGCGGAGGAGAAGATCCGCGAAGAGCGGATCGGCGGGAAGCTCTCGATCTTCAAGAACAACACCGACTTCGTCGGGAACAGCTACGGCTGTCACGAGAACTACCTCGTCGACCGCGACGTGGACTTCTACTACCT
>CAZPNB010000334.1:0-4354 GCA_964587305.1 uncultured Spirochaetales bacterium
TGGAAGTACACGCGCGGCTGGAAGCCCGGGCACTACAACGCGACGGGCTCCCTGATCACGGGCATCACGACCGCGGATCCCGAGAAGATCGACGCGTTCGAAACCGGCCTGCGCGCAGAGTGGTTCGGCGGGCTGCTGAGCGGCGACGCGTCTCTTTTCTACTACAACTACGAGAACTACCAGATCTTCATCGCCCAGCAGTACGCCGGCGGCGGCCCCGAGTTCGTGATCCTGAACGCGAACAACGCCGAGGTGTATGGGGCCGAGATCGACGCCGTCGTGCGCCCATGGGATGGAGGTCTCCTGAACATTCGCTTCGCGTGGCTGGAGACCCAGTTCCTCGACTTCCTGCTGCTCCAGCAGGAACGCGTCCAGGTCGGCGGCCTTCCGTTCGTCGTCAACCGCGAGCTCCAGAACTCGGGCAATCCGCTGCTCAATTCACCGCAGTTCAAGGTCAGCTTCACCGCCGAGCAGGCGATTCCGCTCGGGAAGTACGGCTACCTGATCCCGCGCTACGACGGCGTCTGGACCGACGACAGCTTCTACGACGCGACGAACGGGCGCGGGATTCCGAACAACCAGAGCGTTCAGTACCTGCCGAAGCTCACGATCGCGCAGCGCGCCTACTGGCTGCATAACATCCGACTCGCGTATCGGACGCCCGACGGCCGCTTCGAGCTCGCCGGCTGGGTGCGAAACCTCGAGGACACGATCACCAAGTCGTACTCCGTCGACGCCGCCACCTTCCTGAGGACGACCATCCACTTCGTCGGCGACCCGCGGACCTACGGGGTGACCGCCTCCGTCACCTTCTGATCCCGACCCGTCACGGAATCTGGTAGCCGAGCGCCCGGAGCTGATTCAGCTCCAGCTCTTCGATCTCTCGGGTTGGCGCGTCGCCCCACGCGGGACGCTCCTCGAGGTAGCGGTCGGCGATCTGCCGCAGGCGCTCCAGCGTCTCCGGGTCCTCGGTGGCCCGATCGCGCAGCTTGCGCGGATCGTCGCGGCGGTCGAAGAGCTGCTCGACGGCGCCACCCGGCTGCTCGACGCGCACGTAGCGGCGCTCGTCCTCGTCGACCGCGACGGTCTGTCTCGGCTCGAGCTCCGGCCGCCCCCAGGTCTGGTCGAGATGCGCGATCGCGGTGGGTGCCGTGTCGGCGACGACCTCGCCGCGCGCGAGGGCTTCGATCTCCGGCACCAGCGAGCGGCCGTCGGCGGCGCCATCCGGCGGCGCGAGCCCGAGCAGATCGAGAACCGTCGGCCAGATGTCCACGTTGCGCGTGCGCGAGCTGACGGTGATGCCGGGCTCGAGGCGGAATGGAAACGACAGCAGGAACGGAACCTCCGTCGTCTCCCGGTAGACTTCGCGCGCGTGTCCGTCGAAGCCGCGCTCGCCGAACGCCTCGCCGTGATCCGCAGCGACCACGATCAGCGTATTCTCGCGGTAACCCGCCTCGGAGAGCGAGTCCACCAACACCTCGATCAGGCTGTCGGTGTGGCGGATCGAGTTGTCGTAGATGTCCGCGTGCCCGGATCCGAACAGCGCCGAATCCCGGTCGTAGAGATACTGGTGCACATCCATCAAGTGCAGGTAGAGGAACCAGCGCTTGCGTCCGGCGATCCGCAGAAACTCGAGCGCGGCGTCGATCGCACCGTCATCCGTGTCCTGGTCGGTGAGGGTCGGATTGGCGAGCTTCACCGTCGCCGGCAACGGGCGCATTGCGGGGCGCTTGTACACGTCGAAACCCTGAGCGAAGCCGAAGGTCGGGGCGACCCATCCGTTGCGGTAGATCCCGACTGTCTGGAGGCCCGCCTTCGACAGGACCTCCGCCGGCAGCTCGGCCACCTCCGGAATCACGTGGTTGTAGCGCGTGACACCCGTCCGAGCGGGGTAGAGGCCCGTCCACAGCGAGGCCATCGATGCCTTGGTCCACGACGCCTGCGCGAGCTGGTGGGCGAAGCGGACCCCCGTGCTGGCGAGCCGATCGAGCCCCGGGCTGGTGTCGCGCCGGTGGCCGTAGCTGCCGAGGCGGTCCGCGCGGAGCATGTCGATCAGGATGAACAACACGTTCAGATCGGTGCGCTCACGCAGCCGGCCGATGTCGTCGGCGGAGCCCAGCGGACGGGGATCCCGGTGGCCGGGCAGTCGGATCTCGATGAACGTCGAGAGGAACGCGAGCACGATCGCACCCGCGGCGACCCGCCACGGCCAACGCTTTTCGAAGAGTCGTTTCGGCACGGCGCGCAGGCTAGCAAGCGCGGCCGCAGGCCGCGCTCGGTTGCGCTCGATTAGAAGCTGGGTCGGATTCGCTCGCGCTGTCTATACTCGCCGACATGACACTGGCTTTCGACCGACGAATCCTCTGGGAACGTGCGCTCGTCGCCGGGTTGATCACCTGCCTCGCGTCGATCGGCTGCAGCGAAGTCGACCCGCTGCAAGCGATCCGCCAGCAACAGGCGACCGGCGATCTCGAGGGATCGATCGAGCCGCTCCGCGAGCTGCTGACCGAGCGCCCCGACGATCCGGAGGCCAACTACCTGTACGGGAGGGCGCTGGTGGCGACCCAGCAGAGCAGCCTCGCGACGTTTGCGCTGCGCAAGGCGATGGCGGATCCCGAGTGGACCGTGCCGGCCGGCCTTCAGCTCGCCCACTCGTCGCTCGCCACCGGTGACTACAACGAGGTGGTCGAGATTGCGGGGCGGGTGCTGGAGCGAGAGCCCGAAAATCTTTCGGCGCTGCTGGCGCGTGCCGAGGCGCACGCGTACTGGAGGAAGGATTGCGCGCAAGCGGTCGCGGATGCGAACCGCGTGCTCGAGCTGGACCCCGATGCGATCCAGGCCTTCGAGCCGCTCATCGTCGCGCTCTTGTGGCTCGAGCGGATCGACGAGGCCCGCGCGGCGATCGCCGACCTCGGGCGTCGCATCGACGAGGTCGATTCGCCCGAGGCCACACGCGCGTGGTACTGCGCGACCTCGGCGATTTTCACCCAGGAGAGCGGTGAGCTCGAGCGGGCACGCGAGATCTGGAGCGGCTGTCTCGCAGCCTACCCGTCGGCGTCGGAGGTCGTCTGGACCGCGCTCCGATTCTACGACCAGCAGGGAGATCCGGCGCGTTCGATCGACGTGTTGCGCGCGGCGGTCGCGGATGCGCCGGCGATCCTGGCGTATCGGACGTCACTGGCCGACCGGCTGCGGCAGGCCGGTGCGGTTGCCGAGGGCGAAACGCTGCTGCGCGAGGCCACGCGCGCCGAGGACCCGCAGGTCGCTGCGGACGCCTGGCTGGCGCTCGGCAAGTTTCGCCTGTCGGTGGGCGAGCCGGTCGCCGCCGCGGAGGCGATCGAGCACGCGGTCGAGCGGGCGCGCGACGCGGGAGGTCTGACACCGCAGCTCTCGTTCGAGTACGCGGACGCGCTGGTGCTTGCCGAGCGATTCGATCGCGCACGGGAAGTCGCCGAGGAGCTGACCGTGCCGGCGCACCGCCACCTGATCCGGGCGCGCGTCGCACAAGAGACGGGCGATCCCGCCGGCGCGCTCGAGGAGTTCAGTGCGGGTCTTCGGCTGTGGCCGGACAACCCGTGGGCCCGCTACTACGCCGCACGCGCGGCCGAGGATCTGGGAGACTTCGATCGTGCGCTCGAGGAGTATCGTACCTCGATCCGGGTCGACCCGGGCGCCACGGAGGCGCGGACACGCGCTGCCCGCGTGTTGCTCGCCGAAGGGAAGCCGCGGTTCGCCGGTCAGCTGTTGCGCGAGCTGCAACACAAGCCACTCGACGCGGCTGGCGAGCTGCTGGCCCTGCGTGTGGCGGGCCGCTATGGCACACCCGCGGAGATCGATGCCGCGCTTTCGCGCGCCGTCCGCGGCGATCTCGTGTTGTCCGCGCTCGCCGTGACCGAGATCGCGAAAGGGGTCGCCGAGGGGAAGGCCGGACCGGCCGGCGCGCTGGCTCTGCTGCGCAATGCGCCGGGGATCGGCCTGAACCATCCGCGCAATGCGGTGGCGCTGCGCGCAGTGGTGCGCTTCTCGCACGAGATCGGTGAGCGCGCGACGCCGCCCGAGCTCCCGGCTGCGCTCGCGGCCCATCCCGAGTCCGGAGCTTTCCAGGAGATCCGCGGCCTCGATCTCGAGCTCTCCGGGGCGCCTGCCGAGGTCGCGCGCGCGGCCTACGCGCGGGCGTTGGAGCTGGAGCCGCAGAACGCCGGCGCGCTGGCGGGCCTCGGCCGTCTCGCGCTCGACAGCGATCCCGCGCAGGCCCTCGGCTACTTCGACCGCGCGGCCGCCGCTGACCCCAGCTATCCCGAGCCGGATCTCCACGCGGCGCGCGCGCTGGTCGCGAGCGGCAAGCCCGTCGCCG
>CAZPNB010000335.1:0-10345 GCA_964587305.1 uncultured Spirochaetales bacterium
TACTCGCCCGCCCGCTGCGCGAGCCGGGTCTTTCCGATCCCCGGCTCGCCGGCCAGCATCACCAGCGACCCGTGGCCGCCGAGCGCTGCATCGACCGCGCGCTGCACGCGATCGAGCTCGAGCGCGCGCCCGACGAATTCCTGCGGCGCCCGCCGGCCCGGGGTCGCCGCGGGCGCGGCCGCGGCGGGAAGGACGGGCGCGCTGCGGATCGCGATGATGCGCTGGCGCACGCTCGCCGCGTCGCGCGGGCGCGCGGCCGGTGCCTTCTCCAGCAGCTCGAGGATCAGCGCCTCGAGCTCCGGCCGCACCTCCGGATTGTGCCAGGAAGGTGCGACAGGGCGCGTATTCAGGTGTTGGCTGATCACCGCCACCGCGTCGTCGCCGACGAATGGCGGCCGGCCGGCCAGCATCTCGTACAGCATCGCGCCGAGCGAGTAGAGATCCGAGCGCGGCGTGACCTCACCACCCACCGCCTGTTCGGGCGGCATGTAGGTGGCGGTCCCGACCATCGCGCCGTCCTGCGTCACGCGCGTGCGGTCGAGCGACACGGCCAGGCCGAAGTCGCCGAGCTTGACCGCGCCGTCTGTGGAGAGCCAGACGTTGCCCGGCTTCAGATCCCGGTGCACGATGCCGTGGCCGTGGGCATGGCCGAGCGCGGCGCAGAGCTGCTCGCTGATCGTCAGCGCCTCGTCGACGGCCAGCCGGTGCCCGTCGGCCTGGGCGAGGCGCTGCTCGAGGTCGCCACCCGCCATGTACTGGCAGACCAGGTAGACGCGCTGGCCTTCCTCGTCGACGTCGTGGACGGTCACGACGTTGGGGTGGTCGCCGAGCCGCCCCATCGCCTCGGCCTCGCGCCGCACGCGCACGAGATCGAGCCCCTCGCTCTTGATGAACGCGATCGCGACGTCCCGGTCGAGGCGCGTATCGCGGGCGAGGTGCACGCGTTTCTTGGCACCCTCGCCGAGGAAGCGCTGGATCTGGTAGCGCCCGCCGGCGAGAACGTCGGGCTCGGCGCGCGCGCTCGGCGCAGCAGCGCTGGCTTCCCGGCGCGGTGCGTCGAGCGCGCCGCCGCACTCGTCGCAGAACCGCCGGCCGCGGGGATTGTGCGTCCCGCACGCGACGCACGAGACCGTGGTGGCGAGCGGCTGGGCACACTCCCCACAGAACTTGGCGGTGTCCCGGTTCTCGTGGCCGCAGTGGGAACAGTTCAACGGGATCTCCGCCGGAGATCATGCGCCATCGATCGCGTGATTTGTTGGGTTCCTTGGTCGGGGTGGTGGGATTTGAACCCACGACGCTGACCTCCCAAAGATCAGGCTCTGGCCGCTGAGCTACACCCCGACCGGCGATCTCCCGGGAATCTCGAAAACTCCGGGGATCCGCGCGGCAGCGTAACGCGTCGCGCGGAAACGATCACTTCGGGCTCATGCGATCGCGATCGGGGACAGCACCTTCTGCTCGAGCCAGCCGACGATCTCGCGCAGCGCCTCGGGGCGGATCTCGTGGCCCATCTCGTACTCGCGGAATACGGTCGGCACTTTCAGGCGCAGCAGCGCGTCGCGCGACGCATAGGCGCGCTCGATCGGGATCATCGGATCCTTCGAGCCGTGGATCACCAGCGTCGGCAGCGCCGCGTGGGCGGGCTGGGGGGTGATCTGCTCCGCCAGCTCGCTCGGCAGCCACGATGACAGCGCGAGCAGGCCGGCATAGCGCGCGGGGTCGGAGAGCGCGATCTGGTAGGCCATGAAGCCGCCCTGGCTGAAGCCGGCCAGCACCAGCTTGCTGCGGTCGACCGGGTATCGCTCGCACGCGTCGTCGATGAAGATCTCGATCAGACCCTGGGCCATGCGGATAGCGGTCGGGTCGGGTGGGCGGCCTTGGCTGAGCGGGAACCAGCCGTAGCCCTGCATGTTGGGGCCGGTCTGGAGCGCGACCGGGCCCTGCGGACACAGCACGATCGCCTGCCCAGCGTGCAGGATCGGCGCGAGGCCGATCAGGTCGTGCGCGCTGGCGCCCCAGCCGTGCAGCAGGAGGATCGTCGGAAACGGGCCTTCGCCGCCGGGAACGTGCGCGGTGTAGAGGAGCTCCATCGGTGGGCGGCAGGATAGGCGATCGCGCCGTCGGAGCGACGCCCCGAGGCGATCGCGCGGTGTGCTAACCGTCCCCGCATGGGCGGCCGCAGCCTCCTCGACAAGGTCTGGGACGCGCACACCGTGCGCGAGCTGCCGACTGGCCAGACGCAGCTCTTCATCGGCCTGCACCTGATCCACGAGGTCACCAGCCCGCAGGCGTTCGCGATGCTGCGCGAGATGAAGCTGCCGGTGCGCTTCCCGGAGCGCACGTTCGCGACCGTCGACCACATCATCCCCACCCTCTCCCAGAAGCGGCCGCTCGCCGACCCGCTCGCCGAGCAGATGATGGCCGCGCTCGAAGAGAACACGCGCGAGAGCGGCATCCAGCTGTTCGACGCGGCGTCGGGCCGGCAGGGGATCGTGCACGTGATCGGGCCCGAGCTCGGCCTCACCCAGCCCGGCACGACGATCGCGTGCGGCGACAGCCACACCTCGACGCACGGCGCGTTTGGCGCGGTGGCGTTCGGGATCGGCACCTCGCAGGTGCGCGACGTGCTCGCCACCCAGTGCCTGGCACTCGCGCGGCCGAAGACTCGCCGGATCGACGTGATCGGAAAGCTCGCCGCCGGCGTGTACGCGAAGGACGTGATCCTCGCGATCATCCGCGTGCTCGGCGTGAAGGGCGGCGTCGGCTACGCGTACGAGTACGCGGGCCCGGTGATCGACGCGTTCTCGATCGAGGAGCGGCTCACCGTCTGCAACATGTCGATCGAGGGCGGCGCGCGCTGCGGCTACGTGAATCCCGACGACACGACGGTCGAGTACCTGCGCGGGCGCCCGTTCTCGCCCGACGGCGCGGCGTTCGACCGCGCGGCGCGCTGGTGGCGCGCGGCCGCGTCCGACCCCGACGTGCGCTATGCCGACCGAGTGGAGCTCGACGGCTCGAGCATCGCACCCTCCGTCACCTGGGGCATCAACCCAGGCCAGAGCGTGGCTGTCGACGAGCGGCTGCCGCGTGTCGCGGACCTCCCCGACGACGAGCGCGCGTCGGCGGAGGAGGCCTACGGCTACATGAGCCTGCGTCCCGGCGAGCCGCTGGTCGGCACCGCGGTCGACGTCTGCTTCATCGGCTCGTGCACGAACGGCAGGATCAGCGACCTGCGCGAGGCCGCGCGCGTCGCGCGCACCGGGAAGGTCGCCCCGGGCGTGAAGGCGCTCGTCGTGCCGGGCTCCCGGGCGGTCGCGAATCAGGCCGAGGCCGAGGGTCTGCCCGCGGTGTTCCGCAGCGCCGGCTTCGAGTGGCGCGAGCCGGGTTGCTCGATGTGCCTCGCGATGAACCCCGACAAGCTGGTCGGGCGCGAGCTGTGCGCGTCGTCGAGCAACCGCAACTTCAAGGGCCGCCAGGGCTCGCCGACCGGGCGCACGCTGTTGATGTCGCCGGCGATGGTGGCGGCGGCCGCGCTGCGCGGCGCGGTCGCCGACGTGCGGGAGATCCTGTAGTGGCGACGCCGGCCCTGCGCGTCGTCGGGCGCGGCTGCGTGCTGTGCGGCAATGACATCGACACCGACCGCATCATCCCGGCGCGGTTTCTCCGCTGCATCACGTTCGACGGCCTCGGCGAGCACGCGTTCGAGGACGACCGCGCGCAATCGAAAGGCGACCACCCGCTCGACGACGATCGCTTCGCGGTTGCCGTCGTGCTGATCGTCGGCCGCAACTTCGGCTGCGGCTCGTCGCGCGAGCACGCGCCGCAGTCGCTGTGGCGCCGCGGCTTCCAGGCGTTCGTCGGCGGCTCGTTCGCGGAGATCTTCGCCGGAAACTGCACCGCGCTGGGCCTCCCGTGCCTGGTGCTCGACGCGCGCGACCTCGACACGCTGATGAACGCGGTCGACGCGCGCCCGGAGCAGACGATCACCGTCGACGTCGCCGCGCGCAGCGTCACGTGTAACGTGGGCACGTTCGCGGCGCGCATCCCGGACGGCACGCGCCAGCAGTTGCTCGAGGGCAGCTGGAACGCGACCGCGGTGCTGCTCGACGCCGGCGACGCGATCGAGCGGACGGCGCACAGCCTGCCGTACATAGCGGGGTACCCGGCCTAGCGGCTCCGATCGGATCCGCGAGGGTGATTCAGTTTCGTTCGACTCACCCAGGAGTCGGATGAGCGCCGAATCTGCTTGCCGGGGTCCGCCGTGACGTTCCAGATCGACGAGACCAACGACGATTGCTTGGGGCGCTTCCGCAAGGACTTCGCGGGACGGCATGGAACTTGCGGCGCCCTATCTCGGGAAGGGGACGGTTCTCGTCCACCGATCTGCTGGGGAGCGAGCAGCCGACTCACCCCGAGCAGACCGGAGTACCTCCATGAAGTCCACACTCAAGCTTGCCTTGGTGTTGGGGTTCACGATCTGGGCCGGAGCCGCGACCCCGGCGGACGCGACTCTCATCTCATTCACCGTGCCGCTCAGCGGCGCCAACGAGGTCCCCTCCGGCTCCGGGGACCCCGACGGATCGGGCACCGCCAACCTCACCATCGATGACGTTGCGCTCACGATCAGCTGGAACATCTCCGTCGCCAATCTGGATACAGTGATCCTCGACCACATCCATAGCGGTGCCGCCGGGGTCAACGGTCCGGTGGTCGTCGACTTCGGCGGCCAGCTCACGGGCTCGGGTCTCGCCGACTCCGACCTGGCGGCCGTCCTCGCGAACCCGACCGGCTTCTACGTGAACGTCCACACGAATACGTTCCCGGGCGGCGCCGTTCGCGGGCAGGTGCCGGAGCCCCGGACCGCCCTGCTGCTGGCGATGGGCCTCCTGGGGCTCGCCGCCTCGACCCGGGGCCGCGCCCGCTAGTTCCCGCGCATCTCCGATCTTGCCGCATCTCGCATTGAGATAGTATGGGCGCCGAATCGACGGCAACGGAGGTGCTCATGGCGATCGCGATCCATCCCGCAGTCGACAACGGAGTGAAGGCCGGGAAGAAGGACTTCGCCGGTGGCACGCTGACCTGTCATTGCGCGCAAAATCCGGTGACCGTGCGCATCCAGGGGAACAGCGCGTACAACCACGTCTGCGGCTGCACGAAGTGTTGGAAGCCGAAGGGGGCGCTGTTCTCGCAGGTGGCCGTGGTGTCGCGCGACAATCTGAGCGTCGCCGGCAACGCCCAGAAGCTCGCGGTGGTCGACGGGTCCGCGCCGATCCAGCGCCATGCCTGCACCGGCTGCGGCGTCCATCTGTATGGGCGGATCGAGAACAAGGGCCATCCGTTCTACGGGTTCGACTTCATCCACACCGAGCTGTCGAAGGAGAGCGGCTGGTCGGCGCCGGAGTTCGCGGCGTTCGTGTCGTCGATCATCGAATCGGGCACCAAGCCCGACTCGATGGGCGCGGTGCGCGCGCGCCTCTCGGAGCTCGCGCTCGCGCCCTACGATTGCCTCTCGCCCGCACTGATGGACGCGATCGCGACGCACACGGCGAAGGCGAAGGGTGTGCTGGTCGAGTAGCGGTTCGGATCCACGACGCGGCCGGTGGCTTTGATCGGACTCCGCCAATCCGATTCGCTCTGCCGTACACAGGTCCCGGTGCATCCGTCCATGAACTGCCGCGCGGGTCGCAACGCGGCTACTGCTTCAGAACGTAATTCCTTCCGTTGTAGCGATAGACCGGAACCTTGACGAAGCCCGGGCCGCCGGATTCGATATCGGGCCAACCTTTGCTCTTCGTCTCGAGCGTCATGGGCACGCCCACGCTTTCCAAGATGTTGATCCAGGCGCCAGTCGCGTCCTTGGTGAGAAGCACAAAGAACTCCGCCGTATTGCCATAGCAAAAGAGGCTGCCTTCCTTCACCCACGCTTCCGCAGTGCCGTCGGCGTTCAGATCCTCCATCTCGATCCGCCCGGGCGAGTACGACATCGTGACATCGTCTTCGCAGCGTACATATCTGTTACCCTTCGCCTTGAAGCCTGCGGCTTTGAAGATGGCGGCATGCTCCGCCGCGCTGGGCTCAGCCGCGCCCGCAGCCATCGCCGATAACGCGAACGTCGCCGCGCCAACGAAAACACCCGACCACATTGTTCCTTTCATCGCGCATCTCCCTCGCTCGCGGGATGCAGATATCCATCCTGTCCTCAGAGGTGACGAGCGGACGGCCTAACGCCCCTTGAACACCGGCGCGCGCTTCTCGAGGAAGGCGGCCATGCCCTCGGCGCGGTCGTCGGTGGCGAACGCGGCGGCGAAGGCCTCCTGCTCGAGCGCTTGCGCGACGCGCGCGTCGGCGTCCTGGCCGTGCTGGAGCACGCGCTTTGCCGCGGCGATCGCGAGCGCGCCCTTCGCCGCGATCTTGTCGCCGGCGGCGATCGCGGCCGGGAGCAGATCCTCTGGCGCGAAGACGCGGTTCACCAGGCCGATGCGCAGCGCCTGGTCGGCGTCGATCGGCTCGCCGGTCAGCACGATCTCCTTCGCCCACGCGACCCCGACGCGGCGCACGAGGCGGCTCGTGCCGCCGAAGCCGGGCAGGATGCCGAGGCCCACCTCGGGCTGGCCGAAGCGCGCCTTCGATGACGCGTAGATCCAGTCGCACGCGCAGGCCAGCTCGCAGCCTCCCCCCAGCGCATAGCCATTCACGGCGGCGATCGTCGGCACGGCGAGCGCCTCGAGCGCGGCGAACGCGCGGTGCCCCTGGCGGCTGAACTCGCCGGCCTCCGCCGCGCTGAACTGCTGCATCGCGGCGATGTCGGCGCCGGCGGCGAACGCGCGGCCGTCGCCGGTCAGCACCAGCGCGCGCGCGCTGGCGTCGCGTGCCACGTCGGCGATCTGGGCCTCGAGCGCTTCGAGCGTCGCGGCGTCGAGCGCGTTCAGGGCCTGCGGCCGGGAGAGGGTCAGCAGGGCCACCGCTCCGCGCCGCTCGCTCTTCACGGTCTCCGTCATTCGCGCGACGGTACCGGCTCCCGCGAACCGCGGCGAGCCGCCTCTGCACACCACACCCATGGTATGCTGCGGCACCTTTCGCGGAGGTCCCCGTGCACACGTCCCGCTTCGCGCAGCTCGCCATCGTCGTCGCCGGTCTCTCGGGCCTCTTGTTCGCCGGCTCACCCTTGCTCGTGAAAATGGAAGCGCTGACGTCGCGGGTCGGCTTCCCGCTGTTCATGCTCGGCGGCCTGCTCGGCCTCGTCGCGCTGCTGCTCGGTCTGGTCGCGTTGTTCAGGACGCGGCCCGCGTCCGGACGCGCCGGGCGCGGCCTCGCGCTGGTCGCAACGCTGACTGGCGTCGCCGTCGTCGCCGCTACGGCGCTGTCGGCCGGCCCGTCGGCAGGGTTGCCGCCGATCAACGACATGACGACCGATCCCGAGGATCCGCCGGTGTTCGTCGCGCTGCTCCGCGAGGGGCCGAACGCGGAGCGCGACATGAGCTACCCGGGCGAGGCGTTCGCGAGCCAGCAGCGCGCCGGCTACCCGGACCTGAGCGGCCCGATCGCGGTGCCCACCACGGCGGCCGACACGTTCGCGGCCGCGTCGCGCGCGATCGAGAGCTTCGGCTGGACGATCGTCAGCGCCGACGTCGCCACCGGCCGGATCGAGGCGACCGACACCTCGCGTATCTTCCACTTCGTCGACGACATCGTCGTGCGGATCCGCCCGATGCCCACCGGCTCGCGCGTCGACGTGCGCTCCAAGTCGCGCGAAGGCCGTGGTGACCTCGGCGCGAACGCCGCGCGCATCCGCCAGCTCCGCGACGCGCTCGGCGTCGTTCCGCTCGACTAGATCTCGTTCGACTTCTCGAGCGCCTTCCGGTTCTACGGCTTCTGTAGCCGCCGCAGCGCGACGAGGCCGTCGAGCGTAGACGCAACCCGGCCGCGCGCGCCCTCCCCTTCCCAGACCGCAAAGCTGCCGTCGGGCATCTGCTCGGTCAGCAGCGCGATGACGAGATCCGCCGGCCGCAGCGCAGCACCCGGCAGGCCGTGCGCGTCGCAGTACACGAGCACGCGCGCGGTGCGCACCGCGTCGAACGCGCGCGTCGCGAATGCGCGCCCGAGCTCGCGCCCGCACCACTGGAGCACCGCGTCGGCGGCGTCGTGATCGGCGTTGGCGAAAAAGTGCGCGTAGGCGGCGATCGCCCGCCAGGACCCGCCGCGCACGCGGTCAGGGCTCCAGTGGCGCGCCAGAAATTCGGCCGCTGCGCCGAGCACCTCGGGCCGCGCGCAGCGGGTCTTCGCAAGGTGCCCGGCGATCATGCCGGTGTCGAACAGGCGCGCTTCGAGCGGAAGCCCCGCCGCGAATCCGCCGTCGGAAGACTGGCTGCGGGCGAGCGCCGCCGCCCACCCCTCCACCCGAGGGTCGGCCAGCGCGCGCAGGTCGTCGCACACCGCGACCGCGAAGCACAGCGATGCGACGTCCGACGGCACAGGAGCGAGCAGTGCCACGACGTCGGCCGCGGCGGCGCGCCCGACGAGCGCGCCCGCACGCAGCTGCGCGAGCGCGTCGCCGTGCGCCTCGACGTAGGCGGCCGCGCGAAGGGCGGCTCTGTGCTGGTCTTGCATCGGCGAGACTCCGGGCAGTCGAGCGCGGGGGCTGGTAGTGTAAACGCCCCCGCGCGAGGTTCCCGCCCCCTTGAGCCCGTCTCCGAGCAACCGCCCGGCGAACCCTCCGAACCGGCCGAACCACCCGAACCGGCTGGGCGACCAGACCAGTGCGTACCTTCGCCAGCACATGCACAACCCGGTGGACTGGTATCCGTGGGGCGCCGAGGCGCTCGAGCGCGCGCGCCGCGAAGACCTGCCGCTGCTCGTCTCGGTCGGCTACAGCGCCTGCCACTGGTGCCACGTGATGGAGCACGAATCGTTCGAAGATCCCGACACCGCCGCGCAGATGAACCGGCTGTTCGTGTGCATCAAGGTCGATCGCGAGGAGCGGCCCGACGTCGACCAGATCTACATGGACACGGTCACGTCGCTGACGGGTCACGGCGGATGGCCGCTGACCGTGTTCTGCATGCCCGACGGCCGCCCGTTCTACGGCGGAACCTACTACCCGCCCGAGCCGCGCCACGGAATGCCCGCATTCCGCCAGGTACTCGCCGGTGTCGCGCAGGCGTACCGCGAGCGGCGCGACGAGGTGACGCGCAGCGCGGGCGAGATCACCGCGGCGCTCGCGCGCCGCCCGGCTGCGGGCAGCGCGGTGCCGCCCGGCGCGCAGGCGGCAGCGCAGGGCGCGATGCGCCTGCTCCAGCGCGCCGACACCGAGCACGGGGGCTTCGGCGGCGCGCCGAAGTTCCCCACCCCGACGTCGCTCGACCTGCTGCTCGCCGCCGTGGACGTGCTGCCGGAGCGCAAGGCGCGCGAGGCGCAGGACCACGTCGTGCTGACCTGTCGCGAGATGGCGCGCGGTGGGCTCTACGATCACCTGGGCGGCGGCTTCCACCGCTACAGCGTCGACGCGCGCTGGTGCGTGCCGCACTTCGAGAAGATGCTCTACGACCAGGGCCAGCTCCTGCGCACCTACGCCGAGGCGTGGCGGCGCAGCGGCGCCAGCGACGACGACCTGCTGTGGCCGGTGCGCGAGACCACTGCGTTCCTGCGCCGCGAGATGAGCGCGCCGGACGGCGGCTGGTTCGCCAGCCAGGACGCCGACAGCGAGGGCGAAGAGGGGCGCTTCTACGTGTGGACGCCCGAGTCCGCGCGCGCCGTGCTCGGCGATGCCGCGGCAGAGTTCTGCGACACCTATTCGGTGACGGAGCGCGGGAACTTCGAGCACGGCACCACCGTGCTGATGGACCGCGCGCGCAAGCCGCGCGCGCGCCTCGCGGCGGAGCGCGCGGCGCTGCTCGTCGCGCGCAGCGCGCGGATCGCGCCCGGCACCGATCGCAAGCGCGTCACCGCGTGGAACGCGCTGATCATCTCCGGGCTGGCGCGCGCCGGATCGCTGCTCGACGACGCGCCGATGCTCGCCGACGCCGCCGCCGCGGCGGACTTCCTCGCCGCGAAGCTCGTCGACAACGACGGGCGCCTGCTGCGGATCTGGAACGAGGGCCGCGCCCACGTGCTCGCCTTCCTCGACGACCACGCGGCGCTGCTCGAGGCGAACCTCGACCTGTACCGCGCGGGGGCGGGAGAGCGCTTCCTCGCCCGCGCGCTCGAGCTCGCGCGCGCAATCACCGGACGCTTCTTCGAGCCGGCCGAGGACGATCTGTTCCTCACGCCGTCGGACGGCGAGCCGCTCGCGCAGCGGCCGCGCTCCGACCACGACGGCGCGACGCCGCACTCGACCGGGCTGGCCGTG
>CAZPNB010000336.1:0-6812 GCA_964587305.1 uncultured Spirochaetales bacterium
CCGAAACCGGCCGCGCGTTGTGCAAATCGCTCGCCCCCCTCGACCGCTGGGCGAAACGTTGGGCGCGCCAACTCCCCCCCACGCGGTAGACTCCCGCCGCGGGCCCTTAGCTCAGTTGGTTAGAGCAACCGGCTCATAACCGGACGGTCCCAGGTTCGAGTCCTGGAGGGCCCACCGCCCACGGGTCGATTCCTCTGGGCTGCCGCTGTCTGCAACACCGTGCGCGCGTGTAACTAGCGGCCCTCCTACGCCCGCGACCCAATGTATGATCGGCAACCTGGAGGTGGTGGTAGTCCTCCCCGTTCAAGCCGACGGGCCGGCGGATCGATGCAGCAGACCGGAGGCCGGCCGTGCGCATCGCGATCGCAGTCGAGGGCACCCGGGGCGACGTGCACCCGATGCTCGCGCTCGGTGTCCGGTTGCGCGCACGCGGACATCAGCTCGTCGTGTGCGCACCGCCGGACTTCGCGGAGGACGCCGCGCGGCTCGAGCTGGCCTTCCATCCGGTCGGCGCGAGCGTGCGCGACTACCTGCGGGCGGAGTCCCGCTCCCTGCACGGAGGGTCGCTCGCGGCCCTGCGAGCGGGGCAGCGCTATTTCCTCGCCAGCATCGAGCGCCAGTTCCGCGAGCTCGCGCCCGCGCTCTCGGATGCCGACTGGGTGCTCGCGGCCGGCACCCAGCTCGCGGCCGCATCAGTGGCCGAGGCCGTCGGCGCGCAATATCGCTTCGTCGCCTACTGCCCATCCCTCTTCCGCTCGGTGCATCAGACGCCGTTCACGGTGCCCCGCGGCTACCTTCGGCCCTGGCAGAACCGGCTGGCCTGGTGGGCGACGCTGCGCCTGTTGGCCTGGACGCTGCGCCCGCTGATCCAACGCGAGCGCGCGCGCCTCGGTCTGCCGCCCACGGCCGATCCCTATACGCTGCTCTGCGGCGAAGCACCCGCGCTCGCTGCGGAGGAGCTGCTGGCACCGCCGCCGGAGGATCTGAGCCACGAGGTCCGGATCGTGGGCTGCCTGCATCCCTTCGAGGACGAGCCCCTGCCGGAGAAGCTCGAGGCCTTTCTCCGAGCCGGCGAGCCGCCGGTCTACGTCGGCTTCGGCAGCATGACCGATCCGGATCCGGCCGCCGGAACGCGCCTCGTGCTCGAGGCGTTGGAGCGCGCAGGGGCGCGCGCGGTCCTGTCGGAGGGCTGGGCCGGCCTCGGCGCCGCGCCGCTGCCGGGTGACGTGATCGCCGTCGCATCGGTGCCCCACGCCGCGCTGTTCCGCCGCGTCGCCGCCGTCGTTCACCACGGCGGTGCCGGAACCACCACCACCGCGGCCCGCGCCGGGGTCCCACAGATCCTCGTGCCCCACTTGCTCGACCAGTTCCACTGGGCGGACCGCGTTCACGCGCTGGGCCTCGGGCCGCCTCCGCTGCCGCGCCGCCGGCTGGACCCGGCTGCGCTCGCCGAGGCAATCTGCTCCACGCGCGACAACGATCTGCTGAGCGAGCACGCAACGCAGCTCGGGTTCCGGCTGCGCGCCGCGCTGCGCGCGCGACCCGATCCCACGGACGTCCTGCTCGAGCGCGGCGCCGGTCAATAGAGAGGACGAGCTCGATGATCGTGTCTCCCTTCGACATGGCGGCGGCGAGCTCGCCGTGGATCGGCTCACGCGGCTACATCGTTCTGGCGATGATGACGTGCCAACTCCTGATACCTGCACAGCGCGTTCACCAGCTTCATCTGGCGCGGCGTCTTGCACTCGGCTTCCAGTAATGCCGGGCTCGCCACCAAGATGCACACGCAACGGGCGCGGGACGTTGCCACGTTGAGGCGATTCAGGCTGAAGAGGAATTCCAGCCCTCGCGGAGCTTCGTCGCTGGAGCTGGTGGTCATCGAGTAAATCACGACGGGGGCTTCCTGGCCCTGGAAGCGGTCCACGGTGCCGATCGACTCGGCGGCATCCGGGATCGCGGCTTTGAGCGCGGCGACCTGAGCGTTGTATGGAGAAACGATTCGCAGGCCGTCGCATGTGACCGGATGTTCCACGCCGTCGAAGTCGATCCATCGGATGCCCGGTGCCGTGAGCTCTTCGACGAGCGTCCGGATGCGCTCCACCTCCTCGATCGAGGTGCTGGTGTTGCTCGTGTGTTCGACGAGGGAAACCCACAGGCCCGCCCCCGCGAATTGCGTGGGCCCGACCAGCTTCTGGCCCGAGCACTGCGCGTGGTGGTGCAGCCGGCTCTCATAGAAGAGCTCACTCGTGAACTCGCACAGGCTCGGGTGCAGGCGCCACGTGGTGTCGAGGAAGAGGCCGCGTTCGGGCGGGATGGTGTCGTGGTGGCCTAGCAGGTGCTGGAGCACCGAGAGGTCGCAGCCCTCCGGGTGGCTGCCCTGAATGGGCTGTTCGAGTTGCTGCGGGTCGCCGAGCAGAAGGACGCTTCGCGCCGAGCTGGCGGCGGCGACGGCGTTCGCGAGCGAGAGCTGGCCGGCTTCGTCGATCACCAGGGTGTCCACGTGGCCCGCCACTCCCTCGCGCGCCCAGGCCCAGGTCGTTCCGGCGGCGACGTCCACACCGCCCGCCGCGAGTTCTTCGTCGAGGAAGTCGGACTTCTCTCCCTCCTCGATGCGGCCGCTCTGCTTCGCAGTGCCCTGTTTCACCTTCTGAACGATGCGGAGCTTCATGCCTGCCTCGTCGGCGGCGTCGAGCACCTCGTCCAGCAGGTTGCGGATCACCTTGTGGCTCGGGCCCGTGATGCCGATCGTCTGGCCCGCGTTGACGAGCTCGCAGATCACGCGGGCACCGGTGTAGGTCTTGCCCGTACCGGGGGGGCCCTGGATCGCGAGGACGCTCTGGTCGAGGTCGAGCGCGAGGCGGGTGGCGGCGAGCTTGGCTTCCTCGCCGGCGCGAGCGAGCCCTCCCGCCGCAGGCGTTCGCAGGCGCGGTGCGCTGCCTAGCAGAAGGTCGCGCGCGGCGCGGAAGGGGCCGGGTGCATCGATTCCGTGTTCTGCCACCCACTGGGCCACGCGCTCCAGCGCTCCGGGGATCGGCTTGGGGCTGACGATGTCCTTCGCGAAGACAGCCCACGGGTGAAGGTCTCTCGAGACTTTCCGCTTCTTGACGTCGATCGTGCGCGCACCGAGATCGATCTCTTCGACCGTCCCCAGCTCCTGATCCTTCGTCACGCAGAGCTCCTGGCCGACCCGGACGTCGTGGTCCTGCTCTTCGAAGCGGTAGCGATCGATCGGGAGCTTCTTCCCGTCCGTGAAACGCTCGACGAACTCGAGCCCGACGAGCCCTTGCTTCTCACCGCGGAGATCCGCCGCGGGAAGGTCCGCCAGCCGGAAGAAATCCCACCAGCCCGCCTTGTTCTCGCGGCGATGCCACTCGAGCAGGTTCGCCAGGATCCAGCGCGCTTGCTGTTCAACGCTCCGCTCTGCTCGCTCGCCCGGCACACCGTCGAGCAACGTGTTCATCAGCGCCTGGACCAGCGCGGAGCGCTCTTCCTGCTTCTCGGAGGGCATGCCCTCGCCGAGGATCGGGCGGGGCAGGGTCGCCCCCGCCGCGAGACGCTCGGCCCGCTTCCCCTCGAGCCAGTCGCGAAGCCGCAGCGTCGAGACGCAGTCGTCGCGGTTGTAGCGCTCGACTCCCTCGGCAGCGCCCTCTGGCGCGTCTTCGGGAACCTTCAGCTCCAGCGCCCGCTCGAATCGCTGCTTGTGAAACGACGCCTCGCGGAGGTCGAGCTCGCGCTCGAATTCGTGGACGGCCTCGAGCTGCTTGAGGCCATACGCCTCGACGCCGATCCGCAGGCTCTCGCGGACCACTGCGTGAAGGTCGACGAAGCGCTCGCCGCGGAGCAGCCGGTCGATCGCTTCCTCGCGCGTGGCGTGCCGGCCCATCAGACGCTTGAGCGCCGCGGGCTCGTAGGCGCCGAAGTGGTAGACGGCGAAGTCGGGGTGCTGCTTCCAGCGCGCGAGCAGCCCATCGATCAGCTCCTCGAAGGCGGCCTTCTCGGCCGCTGCGTCGAGAGCCCACCGTGCGGTGTAGGCCGGCGCGCCGCTTGCGTCGAGCGTCACCCAGCCGAACAAATACTCGAGCCCTCCGCCCTCCACGAACGGGTCGCCCTCCAGATCCAGGAATACGTCGCCGGGCGACGGCTGCGGAAGACGGGCCAGGCCGAGGCGCCGCTTCTCGTCGTCCGCCGTGTCGGGATCGGGCAGGAACTCGACAACCGGCTTCTTCCCGATCGAGTCGCGCTGCACGCGCGCCTGGTGGTGGGCCCGCTCGTAGCTCTCGGGTGAGCCTCTGTGCGGGGCGGGTTCGAGCGGAATTGCGGCAACAGCGAGGGCGGTGAGTGTGTCCACGCCGAGAGGCTCGAGCTCGCGGCGCTGCAGGCGGGTGATGCCGGCCACGAACGAGAGATGGTCGGCCTGCCGCCGGCGCTTGTCGCAGCGGCCCCACCAACGGCACACGTCGCACGCGGGCACGGGCTCCGGTGCGAGCGGCTCCTCCGGGATCACGCCGTCCACGGCGCCTAGCAGCTGCGCCTCGATGCGCCGCGCGTAGGCGAGGTAGTCCGTCGTGCGGAACCGCTCCGGCGTCTCGAACCCGCCGGGCGACACCACCCAGAACTCCTCGGGCAGCAGACCCTGGAGCTGGCCGACGATCCGGGTGTAGAGGCAGAGCTGGAGAACCGTGCCGGCGCGCGTCTCCGACGCGAACTTCGTGTCCACCACCCGATACGACCACGCCTCCAGCACGGGAGCCTGCGTCTCGACGCGGAGCAGCACGTCCGCAACGCCGCGAAACCGCCCGTCCACCAGCGGGGCCTGGGTGATGACGTCCGCTCCGTCGCGCATCGCGGCTCGGGTGGCCGCGACCCCGTCGGCGTCGAGAGCCACGCCCCGAAGGTCCACCACCCGGAGTGAGCGATCGCGTTCGAGGTGCTCGATGTAGGCCTTCTCGTGCGCGAGGCCGCGTTCCTGCCACACGGCCAGCGCCGGGTCCGGCGGCGGTGCCTGGATCTGACCCAGTGCCGCCCGGCGATCGAGCTGCGTGCGGACCGTGCAGCCGAGGTGGGCGGAGAGATCCGAGGCCGAGAGGAGGATCTGTTCGTCTTGGAGACGCATCGTCGATCTTGTGGTCTCGAGCCGCCCCGTGCAGCCGGGCCCCGGTCAGCCCGTCGGTCGCTTGCCCGGGAACGCGCCGGCCATGTCGGCTTCGAGCGTGGCTTCGATCCGTTCGAGCGCCGCTCGGCGCACCAGCGCTCGCGTCTTCACGTAGGCTGCGCGCGGGAGCTTCGCGAGGCGCTCGGCTTCGGCGAGCGCGTCGGTCTCGACCTGTGCGGCGTCGCAGATCCGATCGAGGAAGCCCGCGTCGATCGCGGCCTCGGGCGCGTAGATCTCGGCCTGCGCGACCGCGCGCAGGAAGTGGCGCTTCGAGATGCGCTCCCGCGCGAGCTCGACCAGGAAGATCGGCGTCGTCATCCCGATCGCCACCTCGTTGAAGCCGATCTTGAAGCTCCCCGCGGCGCCGATCCGGGTGTCTACGGCCATCAACAACACGGCGCCCATCGCGAGCGCGTGGCCGGTGCAGGCGATCACGACCGGCGCCGGAAACCGCGCGAGCCGGACGGCGAGCCGCGCGCCGCCGGCGACGAGCGCACGGCCGGCCTCCGGCCCCCCTTCGCGCATCACGCCGAGATCGAATCCGGCCGAGAACCGCCCCGGGCGGCCGACGAGCAGCACGGCCAGCCCCGCCTGCTCGGCCCGATCGAGCGCCTTGCCGAGCGCTTCGAGCACGGCAGGAGAGATCGCGTTCGCCTTGCCGTCGTCGAGGCGGATGATCGCGACGTCGTCGGCGGCTTCGAACGAGACGGCCTCGGACATGGTGGCTCCTCTTGGTGTGCTCGAGAGGTGGAGTTCCGGGTCGGTTCGGGCTGGGAACGGAGAGCCTAGCCCGGGAGCCCTATTGACCTGCTAGCCGGTTTGCGTCCCATCTGATTCTTGAAAAAAATAGCTTGGCACGCTCGTTGCGCGTAGGTGTCGCAGGGCGGTTGCAGGGCGATGCCCTCCGGTGAGATGATCGCGGCGCAATGGCCAGTCCCCCCGCGCCCCTGAGTCCGTACCGCGTCCTCGATCTCACCGACGCACGCGCCGGACTCGGCCCGATGGTGCTGGCGGGGCTCGGTGCCGACGTGATCAAGGTCGAGCCGCCGGGCGGATCGGACTCGCGCCGCGAGGAGCCGCTCATTCCCGGCCTTCCGGCACCGCTCGCGAGCCTACGATTCCACGCCTTCGATCGCGGCAAGCGCAGCGTCGTGCTCGACCTCGAGAGCGCGCGCGGCCGCGCGGATTTCCTTGCGCTGGTGGCCACAGCCGACTTCGCCATCGAGAACGCGGGCCCCGGCGCGATGGATGCGCGTGGACTCGGCTTCGCGGCGCTGCGAAAGGTGCGGGCGGATCTCGTGTACGTCGCGATCAGCCCATTCGGGCAGGACGGCCCGTACGCACATCACCTCGCGACGGATCTGACGCTCTCCGCGATGGGCGGCGCGATGGCGCTCCTGGGCGAGCCCGACCGGAGGCCGGTCCGCATCACGGTGCCGCAGACCTGGCATCACGCGGCGGTGGAGGGCGCGCTCGCTGCGCTGGTTGCGCACCAGCGCAGGCTCGAGAGCGGCGAGGCGCAGTTCGTCGACGTCTCGGTCCAGGCGGCGGTGTTCTGGACGGGTCTCAACGCGATGATCGCCCACGCGATCCAGGGCAAGAACATCGAGCGCAACGGCACGTGGTTGCAGCTCAGCACGTTGGTGACGCCGCTCGTCTA
>CAZPNB010000337.1:0-2773 GCA_964587305.1 uncultured Spirochaetales bacterium
ATAATACGGCTGCGCTGTTGCCACAATAGCGTTCCGACGAAGCGAGGGGTGTTGCTGGCAACTGGCGCTTCAAGTACACTTCCAAAAAGTGAGGTGAAGCGCCATGCAAATTTCAAAATCTTTTCGCACCGTGCGAAAAACAGTTCGAATCAAAGCAGGCCACCGGGCTGAAATCACCGGATTACCATTCGCTCCCGGAAGTAAAGTTGACGTTATTGTTGTCGGACCTGCGACCGCGCAAGCCAAGACCGCCGATAGACCCATCTATGATTACACTCAGTCGCTCTCGAAAAGTAAGCGTATCCCGCGTTACTCAATGAAACAAATCGAGCAAATCGTCCACGAGAGCCGGCACTCGCGTGGCTAGTAGACGTGCCGTATTCGACACAAACATACTTATCTCTGGCTATCTGTGGAAGGGAGTCGCTAGACAAGCGCTTGAAAAGGTCAGTGATTAAGCCTCGGGTCGGACCTGTGTAAGATGAAAGGCGACACGACATGAAAAAGCGTGCCTCTTCAAAAGTCTCCAAAACTGATTGGAAACGATTACGCGCAATGAAAGAGCACCAAATCAAACTATCGAAAGAGCATCCGCAGCTCGACATCACGCATGTCGCTCGGACGCTTGTGCGTAAATGGCTTCAACCCGTTCCCCCAAAAACATCGCTAGCACTCCGAGTCGATGCGGACGTTGTAGAGTGGTTTAAAGCCCAAGGGCGAGGGTATCAAACGCGCATGAACGCCGTTCTCCGCGCTTTTAAAGAAGCTTCGATTTGACGGCGCAATGTTTGTCGATTTTCTTCAACGCCAAAGTTAGTGCTGAATTCCGCGTCTGCGGAATGAAAGGACTTTGTTCATCTTAGGAAACAGCGTCCCTAGGGATCTCACGATATTTTCCCCTTATCTTTTTCCGAGTCCACGTCCGTCATCCCGCCCGAGACTGTAGTTGAACGCTTGAAACTTGAACACTCCTTGATCGGTCAACGACTTGAACGGAGCGAAGCGGTGGAACGGCTGGAACGATTTGAACAAAAACAATCGCTTTCACCCACGAAAGATAGTCCCCTTGTCAGAACGCCGGTGATTCCAGTACAGTAACCGAAATTTCGACCGAGTTGTCCCCGCGCGGTTAAACGATTTGAACAGAGTGAAGCGGTGGAACCCTTCGATAGGACTCAGGGCAGGCTCTTGGAACGTTTTGAACGGGCCGCGGTATTCAATGGTGGTGGAAAGAATGGCGACTTCGACCGTACCTCGATTCCGCGTTCTGACTGATTGAAATAGGTCCGAAGAAAGTCGAGATGACAAAGTCTGACACTGGCGCCTTGACGGTTGAGACGATTGGTCGCGGGAAAGGCACTCGCTATTTACTATCCCGCCGCTTTTACGCGATGATCGGGAAGAGAGGAGCCTATACACGCCTGAAGGGGCTCGACCGCGAAACCAACAAGGCGTTATTGCTTCAACATATTCAGGACGCCGCCCAGACTGGCGCCACACTGGAGGAACTCAAGCAGGTTCTTCCGTCGTTAAGTTCAAGTGCGGTACAGTGGTTGATGCGGCAGCTGAAGGCCGACGGTAGAGTCCGAATGGAAGGTCGGACGCGGACGGCTCGTTGGTTTCCCATAAACAAACCGTCCGGAGCTAACGGAGAATAGGGCAACTTGTGAGCATACGGATTACGTGTGACCCGGTTGTACACGCAATGCACACGCAATGTACACGCAATCGCTATAGCAGACATTACGTTTAATCAACAAGTTACATCGTTGACCGATTGCGTGTTTTCTTGTGGCTAAACCGCGCGTTTTTTGCGTAAGGTCGGTTCAGGACGCTCTACCCGTTACGAACTAAACCCCCATGGCTAATCATCAACTAATCGTCAACCGATTTCCCGTAATCGTAAACCGCGCCGCCTTGAATCCATCAAGTATCCATCAAAGAGGAGTTCCAATCCATCAATTCGCATCTGAAAGTTCCATCTTGCGAAGTCAAATCCGCAACCGCCCGGCTAAGTTCGCCGGAGAAAATATCCGCAACTATCCGCAACCGGCTTGGCTAGTATCCGCAACCGCCGAAAACTATCGCGTAGCCCGCAGGCAGGCGACATTTCTGTTCTCGGAATCATCCGATAATCATCCGACGAAACGGAGAAATCATCCGACGGAGTCTGCGAATCTACCGATAGTCTACCGACGAAATTGCAGATTCGACCGATTCTCCGCTTAGCAGCGAGTACCTAACTTTCCATGACACTGAAATATCCGAAACGCCTCATCGAAGTCGATCTTCCCATCAAGCGCATCTCCGCTCACGCTCGGCGTGAGAAATCGATTCGTCACGGCCATATTTCTACGCTTCACATCTGGTGGGCGCGGCGGCCGCTTGCAGAGGTGATATATCACCCTTGAACCATTTCACACTAATAGGCAGTGCCGGCTCAAAGTACCTGTTTCGGGAATCTCAAAGCTCAGAAAAGACTCCCGGTACATTTTATCTTTCCTATTTTGATATCCTTGCCACCTCCCCAGCAATTCCAGTAGAGTGACGAAAATTTCTACTCAATGATTCCGGTGATTACAAGTTTGCGTCGAGCGCCTAGGAGTGGAAGCTTGGAATCCGATGGATGGTTCGGAGTGCGGGTATTGCGTTGATCGGTGTTCCTAAATTGACGCCGACAGTGGTTAATGGCAAAGAGAGACGAGACGTAAGAGTCTAACCCCGATGTCTTCTTCAACTGAGAATTTCATACATGGACCAAGCAACCCATAAC
>CAZPNB010000338.1:0-3453 GCA_964587305.1 uncultured Spirochaetales bacterium
CCCCGTCGATCGAGACGCTGCGGTGGAACAGGCATTGACCGTCGGGTCGCGCCGCGCCGGCGTGGCGTTCGTGCTCGAGCGCCAACGCGGTGCGCGCGGTGGAGATCAGGAGCTGGGCCAACGTGAGGACGTGAGAGCAGCCGCGCGGACCGCCGAGTGCCGCGGCGAGGCGACGCGTCGCATCCGGGTCGAGCGGCGTATCCGCGAGCGCCTCGACGCGCCGCGCCGGGTCGCGGCAGCATTCACCGCCGGTCGCCGGCGACGGCTCGAACGCGACGCTCGGCTGCTCGGCGGTGATCGACACCAGGCGGGGCGGGAGCGTCGCGATCCTGGCGCGCAGGCGCATATCGTGGACCACGCCGGCCGTCTGGAGATCGCCCGCCATTGGAACGAGACCGCGTTTGCGCAGGTCGAGCAGCGTCCCGCTCGCCTCGACTTCACCGGCGGAGCCCTGCGCCATGGAGACCACGAGGGTCCGCGTGTGCACGGGCGCGCCGATCATCTCGATCTCCATGCGGCCGAGTGTCCGCGGAGGCTCCCGCGATCGCAACCGCGGCTTGCCCTCCCGTGCTCGGGGCGCCATCTTCGCGGGCCCGCGCCGGGGTGGCGGAACTGGTAGACGCGATGGCCTTAGAAGCCATCGTCCGAGAGGGCGTGCAGGTTCGAGTCCTGTCCCCGGCACCGCCTCATCCCGGCAGAGGGCCGATCCCGAGGCCGCACTCCGATGAGCGACGACACCTCCGACCTCGCCGTGGTCGCCAGCCACGAGAGCCCGAGCCTGCGGCGCCTCGACGTCACCGTTCCGGTGGCGCGCGTACAGCGCGCATACGAGCGCGCCTATCGCAACATCGCGAAGAACGCGCGCGTGAAGGGCTTCCGCCCGGGCAAGGTGCCGCGCGCGGTGCTCGAGCGCCTCTACGGTCCGTCGCTCGGCGAGGAGATCGAACGCGTGCTCGTGGAGGAGACGCTGAGTGCAGCGCTCGCGCAGGCCGGTGTCGAGGCGGTTTCGAGGCCCGCGGTCGACGCCTCGCCGCCGCAGGCGGGAGAGGCATTCACCTACAAGGCGCTCGTCGAGGTGCGACCTCCGATCGAGCTGCCCCCGCTCGACGGTCTTCCCGGCCAGCGCCCGGTGGTGCTGGTGGGCGACGACGAAATCGAACGCGAGCTCGGCGATCTGCGCCGCCGGAACGCGCCGCTGATCGAGGAGCCAGAGGGTACGCCCGCTGCGACCGGCCACCTCCTCACCGTCGACTTCGTCGGTCGCGTGGACGGCGTTCCGTTCGAGGGCGGCAGCGGGCGCGATGTCGAGCTGGAGCTCGGCTCGGGCCGCTTCCTCCCCGGCTTCGACGATCAGCTGATCGGCGCCGCGGCGGGCGACGACCGCGAGGTGAACGTGACGTTTCCCGCGCACTACGGCTCCGAAGAGCTCGCCGGCAAGACCGCCGTCTTCCAGGTCCACGTGGCTGAGCTGAAGCGGCGCGAGCTGCCCGCACTCGACGACGAGTTCGCCAAGGACCTGGGCGAGTTCGACACGCTCGACGCGTTGCGCGATCGGATCCATCGCGACCTGCGCGAGTCGCGCGATCAAGCGGCGCGCAGCGCAGTCCGGCGCTCGGTGCTCGGCGCGCTCGTCGAGCGCAGCGAGTTCGACGTACCGCCCGGCGTGACGGATGGCCAGCTCGAGCGGCGCCTGCGCATGGCGGTGCAGCAGCTCCACGAGGGGCTGCCCCACGACGTATTGCACTCGCAGGTCGATCGCTGGCGCGAGGAGTGGCGGCCGTCCGCCGAGCGGGAAGTGAAGGAACGCTGGCTGCTCGACGCGGTGGCCGACGCGAAGGGCCTCGTCGTCGAGGACGCCGCGATCGCCGAGCAGATCGAGCGGCTGGCGTCTGGCCAGGGCATCACGCCCGCGCAGCTGCGCGAGCAGCTCGGCGAGGAGCTGCTCGACGCCTCGATCCGAGACGACCTGCGCCGCGAGCGGGCGCTTGATTTCCTCGTCACCACGGCTAAAGTCGAAGAAGTGACGGATACTTAGAGCCAGGCTTGCGCCGTGCCCCCCCCTCCGGTCCACGGCGCGGGTCGAGTCCGCGCAGAGCCACCGTTCCCCCCGTGGCGCGAGCGGACGCGACGTCAGAGGTCATTCCGGAATCGGGACCCGAGAGTTCGACCTGGATGCAGCCGGCGGCTGCAACGGAGGGTCGGTGACGAGCGCATCGAACAGCGGGCGGAAGTTGGAGACGGGGGGTCCGGGTGTTCGGCGCGAGCGCGCAGCCGGGGTACTCTCGAAGGGCCGAAACGCGACCCACCGATAAGAGGATGCACGCACGGAAGTGCGGGGGATGGACATCGCATGCTGATTCCGATGGTGATCGAGCAAAGCTCGCGCGGCGAGCGCTCGTTCGACATCTACTCACGGTTGCTGCGTGATCGCATCGTGTTCCTCGGCCACACTATCGACGACGACGTGTCGAACCTCGTGATCGCGCAGCTGCTCTTCCTCGAGGCCGAGGATCCCGAGAAGGACATCTCCCTCTACATCAATTCGCCGGGCGGCTCGGTGACGTCGGGTCTCGCGATCTACGACACGATGCGCTACGTCCGGCCCGCGGTCCAGACGATCTGCCTCGGCCAGGCGGCGTCGATGGCGGCGTGGCTCTTGGCCTCCGGAGAGCCGGGCAAGCGCATGGCGCTACCCAACGCCCGAGTCATGATCCATCAGCCGATGGGCGGAGTGCAGGGGCAGGCGTCGGACATCGAGATCCATGCGCGCGAAATCCTGAAACTTCGCGAGCGGATGAACGAGATCCTTTCCGAGCACACCGGAAAGCCACTCGCGCAAATCGCAGCCGACACCGAACGCGATTACCATATGTCGGGAGAAGAGGCGCTCGCGTACGGATTGATCGACAAGGTCGTGCGCGAGCGCGGGGAGGGGCCGGGGTCGGCCCGTCCGGTTTCCAGCAAGACCAGCTCCGGCGGAGGCTCGAGGTCATGAAGAAGCGGGACGATGACGCCAATCTCTCCTGTTCCTTCTGCGGAAAGAGCCAGCGGGAGGTCAAGAAGCTGATTGCTGGACCGACCGTCTACATCTGCGACGAGTGCATCGAGCTGTGCAACGACATCATCGCCGAGGAGTACGGCCAGGACGAAACGCCGACCGCGTCGTCGCGTGTGCCGAAGCCCCGCGAGATCAAGGAAGCGCTCGACGAGTACGTGATCGGCCAGGAGAGCGCGAAGAAGGTCCTCGCCGTCGCGGTGCACAATCACTACCCGCGCATCGAGAGCCAGACCTTCACCGCCGACGTCGAGCTGCAGAAGGCGAACATCCTGCTGCTCGGGCCGACCGGATCGGGCAAGACGCTCCTGGCCCAGACCCTGGCGCGCATCCTCGACGTTCCGTTCACGATCGCCGACGCCACCACGCTTACCGAGGCGGGCTACGTCGGCGAGGAC
>CAZPNB010000339.1:0-3098 GCA_964587305.1 uncultured Spirochaetales bacterium
TACCACAAGCAGCAAGTTCTCGCCGAAGGCACCAAACCGGATTTCACTTTCCTGTTGCCGAGCGATCGTCGGGTACACAAGGGGATTCTGCAGCGGCCTGAAGTCGAGCCCCCGCACGAATCGCTCGAGCCGTTCATAAGACCACCCAAAGGAGATCCGACCTCCGTTCGGCACATCTCGCTTGGAGTAGTAGGTCGCGAGCGCCTCGTCTTGCTTCCGTGCGGCGACGTCTCCGGCGAGCAAGCCCGGCAGCAGATTCTCCAGCGACTCGAGACCCGCGCGGAAGCCTTTGGCGATCAACGTCGTAGGTCTCTCCTGCGGATCGATCGGGAACATCTTCTGCGCGAGCACGTCACCAGAATCGATTCCCCGATCGACCCAATGCCAGGTAACCCCGTACTCGGTCTCGCCGTTGATGATCGCCCACGAGTACACGTTGACGCCCCGGTATCGGGGTAGCGGCCCGTTGTGAAAATTCACCGTTCCGACCGAAGGGATGTCGAGAAGCGGTTGCTTGAGGATCTGCATGTTGTAAACGCTGAATAGGAGATCCGGCTGGGCCGATCGAATCGCGTCGAGTGTTTCCGGTGAGTTCACGTTCGCCGACTCGACGACTGGGAGTCCCGCGTCTCGGCAGAATCGAGCTACCAGGCCGCGCATCGCGAGGGCGTTCGGATCGCAGATCACCAGGCCGACGGCGGCTTCAGGTCGACGCAAGAGCGCCTGGAGACAGCCGACGGCGAAGCTTCCGTTCCCGATCACCGCGATCCGCGAGCGCATCGGGCTCACGCAGCGTTGCTGCTCAGGCCCGAAGAGCTCGGCGTGCCTGAAGATATCGGCGTACGTCCTCTCCGATCATGCGGAACGGGAACAGAAACTGGCGCAGCCAGGCCAGCAGCAATCCGAACGGAGCCGCCGAAGTCTCCTCGATCGCCTCGCATCCTTTGACTCCCGTGGCGGTGTAGGTGTCGAAGTCGGTATGCAGCGTCCCGAACAGCCAGTCCCAGACGGTCAGGCGCTCGCCGTAGTTCCGATCGATCAACGCGGGCTCGATGGTGTGGTGAAGCCGGTGATTCTGAGGCGACACCAGAATGTACTTGAGCGGGCCCATGTTCGTTCGGAGATCTGCGTGAATGTAGTAGCCCCACATATTGTTGAAGAACACAAACAGCGCCCAAGCCGGATACGTTCCGCCGACGATCGCAATCGGAACCGTCTTGATGACAACATTGATAATCGCCTCGAACGGATGGTTGCGGAGCGTCGTGAGCGGGTTGACGTATCGCTGCGAATGGTGAATCGCGTGGAAGTACCAGAGCCAGCGGACCTTGTGCTTCAGCACGTGAGCGACATAGAACATCAGATCGGTGATCAGAAAGGCGCCGATCGCCTGCACGGCGATCGGCTGATCGTCGAGCAGGCCCGTGGCGAGGGAAGGCAGGTATTTCGTGACGGCCCCGTTGATGAGCGCCACGCTTCCGACGACGAGCATCGCATCGACAGGAAAGCAGAGGAGCGGGTAGATGAAGTCCAAGGAGAGATGCGCACCCTTGCGCATGCCTGCGGTTTGCTCGGCCGGACGCAACCATCCGAGCCCTAGCCACACCGGCAAGGCCATGAACATCACGTACGGGTTGAGATACACACCGCGAACGAGGTCCAAAAGGCCGCTCAGCCCGTGAGCGTCTGCGAATCGCTTCACAGCCTGAGGGTCGACTCCGATCGCCATCGCCAGAGCAACCAGGTGCTGGGTGAGCGCGTCGAATACATCCATCAAATCGTCACCTATCGCTGAGATTCGCCGCCGCTGCTTGTCGGTGGCCCCCTCGGGGCGAAGTCACACCGGTTGCTGATCTGAGAGAGTGGGAGACGCCCGATCCTAGCGGTAGGTAGGCTGCAGCCGCGAGGAGGTGACGAGTATCCAAGGCGGAACCCGTCGCTGCTGATCGCAGGTGTCTCCGTGGGCCTCTATGCTGATCGCTCCCCCTGGCGACGATCGAAGCGCCCGGAGGCATTGCGTGTTCCAGGAGTTCAGGCAACGGGTGCCGAGCGTAATCAAACGCCCGGTACGGAAGATGATCGATGCGCTGGACGCAGCCGGTCGAAACCGAGCGTTGGAGCGCTGCATCCGTGCGCTCAGAAGGCGTAGGCATTCCGGTTCTGTTGATCTGGATCTGCTGAACGAAATCCGACGTGCCTGGGGCAATGAAGCGTATTCCGCCGATGCCGGTTATCTGGCGCAAATGGCGGCGCGTGTTCTTGAAAGCCCAGGACCGTTCCTCGAGTGCGGAGCCGGCATATCGACGCTGATCGCAGGGCTGCTTGCCAGTGCAGGCCGCGGGCGTATCTGGAGCCTGGAGCAAGATCCAGTCTGGCAAGAGCAGATGACGGCCACGCTCCGCAGGTTTGACATAACAAACGTCGAAGTCTTACATGCCCCACTTCGAGAGTATGAAGATTTCGCCTGGTTTGCCCTCCCCGATCGGGGGCTTCCTTCCGAGTTCACCCACGTGTTTTGCGATGGCCCAGCGATATCTGAAAGTGAATGGGCGGATCCGTTCTACTCGAACTGGCGAGTGGGTGTCGTTCCAGTGCTTCGGGAGCAGGGAATTCGGTTTGGAGAAATCCTGCTCGATGATGCAGACGACCCCCGGGCGATGCCGCTTTATCGGCGCTGGGAGAGCTGGGGGTTGGCTGCCTCAGTGTTGCAGACTTCAACCGGACCCTATGTTTCATTCAAACCTCGGCGGGAGAAATAGCCTTCAACGCGTCCCTCACTGCGGCGTCTCGATGCGCACCGCCAGGTTCTCCACCGCGCTCACGAGGCGCGCGAACACCCGATCGAAGACCTGCTCCTCCTCGCCGGAAGGGTCGGGCAGCAGGTAGGGCGGCGCAGGGAGGTAGACTGCGGCAGATGTTTCCGTGACACAGCACCAGCAAGCGATGCAGGGGACCCTCGGTCGTGTCCCGATTCTGGTGGAAACGCGGTGTGACGCTTCTTCCGGAGGGGTTTCGTTCGTATAGCACGTAGCGCTCAGGCAGCTTTCTCGAGGGCGATCGTCTTGGCGAGCACCGCTCGGATGAGGTGAGGCCCGTCG
>CAZPNB010000340.1:0-11604 GCA_964587305.1 uncultured Spirochaetales bacterium
AGGTCTCGTTTCGCACCATGCCGACGTTCACGATCGCGCGCATCACGATCGGCGGCGGCAGCGTCAGGTGGAAGCCCGGCTCGGCCACCGTCTCGATGTGCCGCCCGAGCCGCAGCAGAATCGCCGCCTCGCCCGGCTCGAGCGTGTACGCCCCGAGCGACCCCCAGACCCCGAGCACGCCGAGCGCGACCGTCGTCGCGGTCAAATTGCCGAGCGTGCGCGCCACCGAGCGCCTGACCCGCTGCTCCGTCGACAGATTCTCCCCTTCCGCGGGCACGGCTAGCGCTCCGGAGCGGATTCGCGCTTGCGCGCCATCTCGTAGAAGGGCCGCAGGAGGTCGATCGGGATCGGGAACAGCGTGGTCGAGTTGTTCTCGGTCGCGATCTCGGCGAGCGTCTGCAGGTAGCGGAGCTGGAGCGCGCACTCCTCCGAGGCGAGGACACGCGCCGCGTCCGCCAGGCGCTGCGCCGCCAGGAACTCGCCCTCGGCGTGGATCACCTTGCTGCGCTTCTCGCGCTCGGCCTCGGCCTGCCGCGCCATCGCGCGCTGCATCTCGACCGGAAGGTCGATCTGCTTCACCTCGACCGCGCGCACCTTGACGCCCCACGGCTCCGTCTGGTCGTCGATGATCTCCTGGAGCTTCTGGTTGATCGAGTCCCGCTCGGCGAGCAGCTGGTCGAGGTCCGCCTGGCCACAGACGCTGCGCAGCGTCGTCTGCGCGAGCTGCGAGGTGCCGTACAGGTAGTTCTCGACCTGGATCACCGCCTTGTCCGGCTGCAGCACGCGGAAGTAGAGCACCGCGTTGACCTTCAGCGAGACGTTGTCGCGCGTGATCACCTCCTGCGGCGGCACGTCCATCACGATCTCGCGCAGGCTGATCCGGACCATCCGGTCGACGCCGGGAATGATCCATTTGAAGCCAGCGGCCTTGACCGGGCGGAGGCGACCGAGGCGGAAGATCACGCCCCGCTCGTACTCCGCGAGGATGCGGACTCCGAGAAAGAACAGGACCGCCAGAATCGCGAGCGCACCGAGAATCCCTGTCATGCCCCCTCCCTGGCGTCGCGCGCCAGCCTTATGCCGTTTCGGGCGCCCGCCGCACGCGCAGCTGCAGTCCCTCGACGGAGATCACCTCGACGCGCGCACCGCGCGACACGGTCTCGACCGCGACGGCTCGCCAATACTCCCCGCGGATCCACACCTTGCCGGCCGGATCCAGATCGCTGACGGCCTTGCCGATCGCACCGATCAGCTCGTCCACGCCGGCGGTCTGGCGCATCAGCAGCGTGCGTCCGACCGCGAACACCACCACGGCGGCGAACACACCGAACGCGGTGACGACGGGCACCAACACCCGCCAGAACGACACCGACAAATCGCTCACCTCGGGCAGGTCGAAGACCATACTCCCCCCGAGCACCATGCACAGCAGTCCGGCCAGCAACAGCAGTCCGAAGGCGGACACGAACAGCTCCGCCACGACGAGGCCCAGACCGAGCAGCAAGACCAAGAAGCCCACCCACGAGAACGGCAGGATCTGGAATGCGATTCCGGCGAGCAACAGGCATCCCAGCCCGGCGACCCCGGGCAGGATCATGCCGGGCTGGTTGAACTCGAGGTACAGGCCGAGCAGCCCGGCCATCACCAGCAGGAATGCGACGTTCGGATCCGCGAGCGTGTTGAACAGCCGGGTCAGCGGTGGCATCTCGAGCTGGCGCCGCTCGGCGCCCGCGAGGTGCAGCGCGCGCATCTCCCCGCCGACCTCCACCTCGCGTCCCTCGAGTGCTTTGAACAGCGCGTCGACGTCGGCGGCGACGACGTCGATCACCCCCAGCTCGAGCGCCTCTTCCTGGGTGATCGCCTCGGCCTCGCGGACCGCCTTCGCCGCCCACTCGACGTTGCGCTTGCGCTGTTTAGCGATCGCTTCGATGAACGCGGTCGTGAACTTCTCCGCCTTCTCCGCACCGACGTCCTGGCGCTCGCCGTCCTCGCCCCGGGTGCCGCCCTCGCCGCTGACGCTGATCGGCGACGCCGCGCCGATGCTGGTCCCGGGCGCCATCGCGGCGACGTGGCCTGCCATCGTCACGAACGCGCCCGCCGACGCCGCCCAAGCGCCCTGCGGCGACACGAACACGATCACCGGCACGCGCGCGTTCAGGATCGCCTGCACGATGTCCTTGGTCGCGGCGAGCAGACCGCCGGGCGTGTCGAGCAGGACGAGCACCGCGACCGCGCCATCCGCTTCGCTCGTCGCAATCGCCCGCTGGAGATGGTCGGACGACGCCGGATTGATCGAGCCATCGATCGTGACCACGTTGACGTGCGAAGCGCTCGCCGCCAGCGGAATCGCGCACAGCAGGAGCCCGGCGCATCGCGCCAGGCCGCGGCGGAGCGTCACTCGCGGTCTCCGAGCAGCTTCGCGACGCGATCCAGCAGGCGATCCGCCACCTCGTCCTTGGAGAGCGGCGGCAGCGATTCGACGTCGCCGGCCGGCCACACGAAGCTCACCGTGTTGCAATCCACGTCGAAGCCCGAATCGGCGCCCGACACGTCGTTGGCGACCAGCAGATCGCAGCCCTTGCGCGCGATTTTGCGCCGCGCGGATTCGATCACGTCGTGGCTCTCGGCGGCGAAGCCGACGATCACGCGCGAGCCTTTCTCCCGGCACAGCTCCGCGAGGATGTCGGGGTTGCGCACCAGCTCGAGCGAGAGGCCCGCCCCGTCGGCGAGGTCTTCCTTGCGGATCTTGCGCTCCGAGACGCTTTTCGGGCGGAAGTCGGCCACGGCGGCCGCCTTCACCACGACGTCGGCGCCGGCGAACTCGCGGCGCACGGCGTCGCGCATCTCGAGCGCGCTGCCGACGTCGACGCGGCGCACACCGGGCGGCGTCGCGAGGCCGGAGGGTGCGCTCACCAGCACCACGTCCGCGCCGCGGCGCGCCGCCTGCCGCGCGATCGCGTAGCCCATCTTCCCCGAGGAGCGGTTGCCGAGGTAACGGACGGCATCGACCGGCTCGCGCGTCCCACCCGCGGTGACGAGCACGCGCACGCCCGCGAGGTCGCGGGCGCCGAGCAGAGCCGCGACATGCTGGGCGATCACCGCCGGGTCGCTCATGCGGCCCTCGCCTTCCCAGCCACACGCCAGCTCGCCAGCCTCCGGCCCCACCCAGTGCACGCCCCGCTCGGTGAGCGTCCGGACGTTGTGCGCGGTGGCCGGATGGCGCCACATGTTCACGTTCATTGCCGGCGCGAGCAGCACGGGTGCCCGCGTTGCGAGCACCACGGTCGAGACGAGGTCGTCGGCGAGCCCCGACGCGAACCGCGCCAGGCTATGCGCGGTGGCCGGGGCGACCACCACCAGGTCGGCCCAATCGGCGAGCGCGATGTGGTCGATCTGCCCCTCTTCGGCGGCGTCGAAGAGCTCGCGTCGCACCGCGTGTCCGGAGACGGTCTGGAGCGCCAGCGGGCTGACGAACCGGGCCGCCGCGCGCGTCATCACACAGCGCACCGCGTGCCCCGCTCGCCCCAGCACACGGACCAGCTCCGGCGCCTTGTAAGCCGCGATGCCGCCGGTCACTGCCAGGAGGATGCGCCGTTGCTCCACGCGGATTCAGTCTAGGGCGGCGGGCGGTGGCGCGCCCGTAGAGCGGCGCGCCGGAGCGCCCAGCCGGCCCTGCGGTCGAACCGCGAGCCGGAGCCCTCCGAAGTTCGAACAAGCTAGGCGAAGCGCTCGCGCAGCTTCTTGGCGACCAGCGGCGGCACGAACTCGTCCACATCGCGACCGAAGCGGGACAGCTCCTTCAGCCGCGACGAGCTCACGTAGAAGTACTGCTGGCTCGGCATCATGAACAGGGTCTCGACGTCGGCGTAGAGGTGCTTGTTCATCAGCGCCATCTCGAACTCGTACTCGAAGTCCGACATCGCGCGGACGCCGCGGATGATCGCCACCGCTCCGATCTCCCGCGCGAAGTCCACCGTCAGCCCTTCGAAGGTCGTGACCCGCAGCGCCGGCTCCTTGTTCGCCACCGACTCGAGCATCTCGATGCGATCTTCGAGCGAGAACGTGCCGCCCTTCGAGACGTTGATCGCGACCGCGAGGACCACCTCGTCGAAGAGCCGCGTCGCGCGCAGCACGATGTCCAGATGGCCGTTCGTCACCGGGTCGAAGCTGGCCGGAAACAGCGCGATGCGCCGCGCATGGCTCATGCGTCGGGTTCTCCTGTGCGTTCGGTCGATGCCGCGCCGCCGGCTCCCAACTACTCGACTCCCAACCACTCGAGCTCCGTGTCTCCGTAGCGCCGCGACTCGTGCGACACCAGACCCTCGATGGCGGGCAGAGGATGACGCCGACTCCGCTCCACCACCACGGTCGCGTCGGGCGCGAGCAGCCCACCGGACACGAGCAGCCCGAGCGGGAGCGCCGCGCCGCGGTCCGCGTACGGCGGATCGGCGAGGACGAGCTCGAAGCGCAGATCCTCGCGCGCCAGCCGCCGCAGCGCACCGCGCACGTCACCGAGCACGACACGCGCGCACTCGTCGAGCTCCAGCGTCGATAAGTTGCGGCGCAGCGCGAACACGCTCGCGTGGCTGCGCTCGACGAATACCGCGAGCTGCGCCCCCCGGGAAAGCGCTTCGATGCCGAGCGCGCCCGTGCCGGCGTAGAGGTCGAGCACGCGAACGCCCGAGAGGTCCGGCAGGCGCGCGAACAGCGCCTCGCGCACGCGATCGGCCGTCGGTCGAACGCCGGGCGGCGCAGCCACGAGCCGCCGCCCTCCCAGTCGACCGCCGGTCACGCGCATCGGTGGACACTCCGTTCGAGAGTCGTACGGTATGAGGCGCGCGTCGTGCGCGCTCGCGGCGACACGTTTCGCGCAGCTTCGTATTGCCCGCCACGGACCCACTGCTACGCTCGGCGCCCCGTAACCGCGCTTGGCGTGCGTCTGCGTCCCCTACACAGGAGAGAGACCGAATGGCAGTGGCCTCGGTGGAACGATTGAAGCGCAAGCTGTCCGACCGGATCGCACAGGTTCGCGGCGAGCGATCCCAGCGGCAGTTCGCGCGCGACCTGGGTGTATTTCAGCAGAACGTGAACCGCTACGAGAGCGGCACGACCCCCCACACGGATTTCCTGATCACGCTCGCGATCAAGGAGAACGTGTCGATGGACTGGCTGCTGCTCGGGCGCGGCAAGATGAAGCGCGACGGGCGACCCTAGTTTCCGACGGGGATTCTTCGCACTCGGATTTGCGATCGCCGGATCCCCCCGCCCAAGGCCGCCGGAGGTCCGTGTCAGCCCCGCGCTCCCTCACCCCGAGGGATCGCGGCTCGGGGATTCCTCCCCCCCGGTGGACCCGCGAACGACCCCCGGAACGGAAGCAGACTTCCCTTCTGCCGCTCGGCGCGCTCGAGCCCGCCGCTTCGCGGATCGGAAGGTGTGCTGCCCAAGGCCCGATCCCGCAACCGGATTCGTTCGCGGCGGCGGATTGGGGCACGCCGCTTGCTTTCCAGATCGAGATGACGGTGTCCCGGAGGCTCGCGTTGTACGCCCTGGCAATCCTGACGATCCTGCTCTCGGCAGCAGACCACTGGACGACCTACCTCTGCCTCCGCAACCCGGTGGCCGGCTGGCAGGTCGCCGAGGCGAACCCGCTCGCGCAGTGGCTGTTCGACTCGTTCGGCCTGGTTCCCGGCCTCATGATCGACAGCGGCGTCACGCTGGTAGCCGTGGCGTTCCTGCTGTCGACGTCCCAGATCCCGAGGCTGACGAAGGGGCTCTTCTTCGGGGTCGTGATCGCGGGCACGAGCGTCGCGGTCTACAACAACTGGCTGGCAATCCAGGCGCTGGGCCTGTCGCCGCTGGGGAGTGTCTAGCCATGCAGTCGCCCCGACTTCGCGTTGCTCCCGTCTGTGTCCTGCTCTTGCTCTCGCTCTCGTGCGAGGTGATGCCGGTCCGCATGCCGGCGGCACCCGTGGCGACACCGCTCCCGGTCGCGGTGGAGGCGAGCGACCCGGCCGTCGATGCGGTGCTCGCGCATCTCGCGCGCCATCAGCTCCGCACCGGCCTCACCGAGAACGAGCTCGTGGCGCTGGCCCAGACTGTCGTGACCGAGGCGCGGCGCTACAGATTCGATCCGGCGCTCGTGCTGGCGGTGATCCACGTCGAGAGCCGCTATGACACCTATGCAGTGTCGCCCAAGGACGCCCTCGGCCTGATGCAGCTCTTGCCGAGCACAGGGGCGTGGCTCGCGCCGAGCGTGGGCGTCGAATGGCGCGGACCGCAAACGCTGTTTGACCCGATCTCCAACGTGCGGCTGGGTGTCGCCTACCTGCGCCAGCTCACCGATCGCTACAACGGGAGCGTCTCTACCGCACTGATCGCCTATAACTGGGGTCCCGGACGGATCGACCAGTTCCTGCGCGCGGGCGACCCGCTGCCCCACGAGTACTCCCAGCTCGTGCTCGCCGCCTACGGCCGCTCGTCCTGAGACTCGCCGCCCGCGACCAGCGCCGCGGCGAACGCGTCGACCGCGTCGATCGCCTCACCCGCGCCGCCGCGGAAACCATTGACGAGAATCGAGAACACGAGCGTGGTGCCGTCGGCGCGCCGCGCGAGCCCCGACAGCCCGGTCACGCGCGTCAAGAGACCCGTCTTCGCGCGCAGCGAGGCGCCTGCCCGTTCGGCGCGCTTCTCGAGCGTGCCGTCGGTGCCGCCGATCGGCAGACCGGACACGAACTCGGCACCGTACGAGAACGAGTGGGCGGCTTCGCGTAGCGCCGAGACCAGCAAGCGCGGCGACGCCCGGTCGTCATAGGAGAGTCCGGACCCGTCCACCTGGACGAACCCGGCCGTCGGCAGGCCCAGCGCGTCCAGCTCGCGGCGTACCACCGAGACGCCGACCTTCCAGCTGCCCGGCGGACCCTCCGCAGAGACGGCCAGCGCCTTGATCAGCGCCTCACCGATCGGGTTGCTGCTGAACTTGAGAAAGCGGTGCACGACGTCCGACACCGGGCGCCCCTCGAAGGCGAGCAGCTCGCGGGCATCCCCCGGCACATAGGCGCGGCGCGTGCCGCCCGCCACCGCAATACCGACTGCCGCGAGCTGCAGCCGCAGCACGCTCGCCGCGTAGCCGGCCGGATCGAGCACGCTGCGCTGGAACGTGCGAGTGGCGCCGCGCGGCCACGAGCCTCCTACCACCACTTCCTCGTCGCCGGCAACGGCACGCCGGTCGACCACGAGGCGGCGGTTCGGGCCGGTGCGCGCTCGATTCGACACGCGGAAGAAGCCGACCGGCGGATCGATCACGATCCGAACCGGCTCTCCGTCCTTCGCCCCGCCCTCCACCACCACCGCGTAGGAGCCGTAGTTCGCCATCAGCGCGCCCACCGGCGCGTGGTAGGCGCGCCCCGAGGTGGGCAGCCAGCTCGGATGCCAGCGCTCGCCATCGAAGAGCGAATCGTCGATCACGAGATCCCCGCGCACCCGGCGCAGCCCCAGACGATGCAGGTCCGCGGCGAGGCGCCAATAGTCCTCGGAGGTGAGGCCGGGATCACCGCCGCCCCGCACGTACAGCGTCTCGACGCCGCCCTCCGCATCGGCTGGCGCATCGGCGTACACGCGGGTGGTGAAGGCGTGCGCGGGCCCGAACACGCGCAGCGCCGCGAGCGCGGTCAGGATCTTGAGGTTCGACGCCGGCACCAGCGCGCGGTCCGGCTCGCGTTCGAAGAACACACTGCCGTCGGCGTCGTTCACGACGAGCGCACCCACGCGCGCTCCGCGCAGTGCGCGCGACTCGAGCGCGCGCGACAGCGCTCGGGCGAGCGCCGCGTCGCCGGCCGGCGCGGGCTGAGCATCGGCCGCACCGATCGCGCTGCCGGACAGCCACACGCACACAAGCGCCAGCGCGAGCCGAGCGCCCAGGCTGCCGATCCGACAGACCCCCCGCGTCCGATTCCGCGCGAACCGCCTCGATCGCACCGCTCTAGCACTCCGCACGACAGTCGAAGCGACCGCACGCCGATGCAACGACAAGGGGGGATTGACGCGAGCGAGCTTATCCCCGAGCCTGCGCCCGAGCAATCTCCGGCGCGATGGGGGGCGCCATGCTCAATGTGATCTGGCTGGGCCTGGTGCTGGTGTCCGTCGTGTATGCGGCGTTCACCGGAAACATGAAGCCGGTGGCCGAGGCCGCTTTCACCAGCGCCGAGGCCGCCGTCGCGCTGCTGATCAAGCTGGCAGGCTTCATGATCTTCATGCTCGGCCTGATGCGGGTCGCGAGCGACGGAGGACTGCTCGCCGCGCTCGCGCGCGTGCTGGCGCCGCTGTTGCGGCGGCTGTTCCCCGACCTGCCGCCCGACCATCCCGCGATGGGTGCGATGGTGATGAACCTCGCATCGAACATGCTCGGGCTCGGCAACGCCGCGACGCCGTTCGGCCTGAAGGCGATGGTCGAGCTGAATCGAAACAACCCGTATCCCGGCGTCGCGACCGACGCGATGGTGCTGTTCCTCGTGATCAACGCTTCGATCATCACGCTGATGGCGCCGACCGGCACGATGGCGGTGCGCGCTGCGGCGGGCTCCGCGTCGCCCGCCGCGATCTGGGTGCCGACGCTGATCGCGACGACGTGCTCGACGATCGCCGCGCTGGCTACCTACTACGGGCTCCGCCGCTTGTCGCGCTATATCGCGCGACCGCTCGCGGACCCCGGCGGCGCGGCCGCGGCCGAGGCGCCGGTGGTCGTCCCCTTCACACCCCTGCCCGCACCCGCACCGACTCCGGCGCGCAGCGCGCTGGCCGCGGCGATCGGCACAGCCCTGCTGGTGGCGATCGCCTGGGAGATCGCGAGCCCGGGCGCAGGGCGCAGCGCAGGCGACGCCGCGCGCGAGATCGCCGAGTTCTGGCTGATCCCGCTGCTCGTCGCGGGGCTGCTGCTGGTCGGCTTGCGCGGTGGTGTGCGCGTCTACGAGTCGATGGTCGCGGGCGCCCGTGAGGGTCTCGACGTCGTCGTCCGGATCGTCCCGTATCTGGTGGTGATCCTGGTCGCCGTCGCGATGTTCCGCGCCTCCGGCGCGCTCGAGCTGTTGATCCGCGCGCTCGACCCGGTGACGAGCGCGGTTGGCTTCCCGGCTGCTGCGCTGCCGATGGCGCTGTTGCGCCCATTCTCGGGCTCGGGCGCGTTCGCGGTGATGGCGGAGATCCTCGAGAGCCAGGGTCCCGACAGCTTCGTCGGGCTGCTCGCGAGCACGATCCAGGGCTCGACGGAGACGACCTTCTACGTGCTCACCGTCTACTGCGGAGCCGCGGGGATCCGGGACATCCGGCACGCGCTGCCCGCGTGCCTGGTCGGCGATCTGGCGGGGATCGCGGGTGCCACCGCTGCATGTCACCTGTTCTTCGGCTGAGACGTGGCCGATTCCAACCACGCGCTCGAGTCGCGCCTGCGAGCCGCCTGTCGCGAGGCCGGCCTCGACGCGCTGCGCGTGGAATGGCTGCCCGCCGCGCTCTCGCTGCGCCGGTTCGCGCGGATCCACACCGCGAGCGGGGTGACCGCCGTGGCTCGCATCGAGGCGTCCGAGGATCCGGCCGGCCGCCCGGCCGGGGTGGCGCCCGAGCCGCCCCACGAGCCGATCCGCGCGCTGCTCGAGAGCAGAGGGCTGCCGGTTCCAAGGCGCCTCGGCGGGGATCCCGACGCCGGGATCGAGCTGCTCGAAGACGTGGGACGGCTCTCGCTGCAGAGCGCGGCGCGGGAGCTCGCGCCGCACGCGCGAGTCGCGCTGCACCGCGAGGCCTGCCTGCTGGTGCCGCGCGTGCAGGCGATCGGGCCGGTGCCGGGGGTCGCCGCATTCGCGCGCTCGCTCGACGCGGAGCTCTTCGCCTACAAAGCGGACCTCGTCGTGCGCGACGGGCTCCCGGCGCGCGGCCGCGACACCACCCCCGCCGAGGCGGCGGTGGTGCGCGAAACTTTCGCGTGGATCGCGCAGCAGGTGATGACGGCTCCGCAGCGGCTCGCGCACCGCGACTTCCAAAGCTCCAATCTCTACCTGCGCGAGGGCGCATCGCCCGGCGCGCGCCTGTGCATGATCGACCTTCAGGGCGCGTTCCTCGCGCCGCCGGAGTACGACCTGGTGTGCCTGCTGCGCGATTCGTACATCGAGCTGCCCGAAGCCGAGATCGCCGCGCACTGCGAGGCGGTGCGGCCGGGGCTTGCCGACGCGCCCGACGCCGAGAGCTTCGCGCGCCGCTTCGACCTGCTCACCCTCGCGCGCAAGGGCAAGGACCACGCGCGCTTCCTGTACGCCGCCCGCGAGCGCGGGGATCGGCGCTTCCTCGCGCACGTCCCGGCGACAGTCCGCCATCTGCGCCGCGCGGCGCTGCGCGCCGCCGCGCGCGACAGTCGCGCCCGCGAGCTCGCCGCGCTCTTCGCTGAGCTGCCGGAGTCGCCATGCGCGCCATGATCGTCGCGGCGGGCCGCGGCACCCGGCTGCGGCCGCTGACCGACTGGCTGCCCAAGCCCGCGTTGCCCGTGCGCGGGCTCCCGCTGATCGCCTATCCGCTCGCGCTGCTCGCGCACCACGGCGTGCGCGACGTGATCGTGAACGTGCACCATCTCCCGGACCGGCTCGAGGCGGCGGCGGCGCGCCATTGCCCGCCCGGAGTGTCGCTCTCGTTCTCGCGCGAACCGGTGCTGCTCGACACCGGCGGCGGGATCCGACGCGCCGCCTCGTTCCTGCGCGAGAGCGACCCCTGCGTGCTGCTCGGCGGCGACATGCTGCTCGACGTCGACCTCGGCCTGCTGGTGCGCCGCCATCGCGAGCGGGGAGCCGCGGTCACGATGCTGCTGCGCGAGGATCCCCGCTCGGCCGGATTCGGCAGTGTCGGTGTGGATCGCGAGGGGGTGGTGTGTCGGATCGGCTCGCGCTTCCGATTCGGGAACGATCCGAACGCGGAGGTCCGCTCGGGGATCTACGCGTGGGCCAACGTCGTGTCGGCGCGCGCGCTCGACACGCTGCCCGATCGCGAGGTGTTCGGTCACTTCGACGACTGGCTGGCACCTCGGCTGGCGGCCGGGGCACGCGACGTGCACGGCGTGTTCCTGCCCTGCGCCTGGGAGCCAGTCGGCACGCTCGCCGAGTACCTCGCCGCCAACCGGCGCGCGCTGCCGCTCCGCTACCTCGACGCCGAGGCGGTCGCGCGCGCGGCTGGCGTCCGCTTCGAACACGACAGTGTGATCGGCGCTGGCGCGAGCCTCGGCGCGGGAGCTAGCCTGGATCGGGTCGTAGTATGGGACGGCGAGCGGGTACCGGACGGCTGCCAGGCGCACGACGGTGTGTTCGCCGGTGGGGGGTTCCACTCGCCGGCTGCCAGCTCCGATCGGAGCGATGCGTGGACCGGAGAGGAACGGTGACCCGAGACGAGCAGCGCGGCGCCGACCCCCCGTGACGGAGCTGATCTTCGTGGGGACCAGCGACGCGTTCGGCGCTGGCGGTCGGCGCCAGTCGGCGATCGTGGTACGCGGGGTGTCCGGCAGCGTGCTGCTCGACTGCGGGGCAACGACCGGGAGCGGCCTGAACCAGCTCGGCGTCGCGCGCGACGAGATCGACGCGA
>CAZPNB010000341.1:0-4744 GCA_964587305.1 uncultured Spirochaetales bacterium
CGCGAGGCTCGCGGCCGCCGGCATTGCGGTCGAGACGCTCGGCACCACGGTCGAGTCGCAGGGGTTCGGTCCGCTCGCCCTCACGCACCTCGTCGCGACCTTGCCCGGAGAGTCGGCCGACCGGATCGTCCTCGCCGCACCCTACGACAGCGGACAGTACGACGGCTTTGCGTTCGTTGGCGCCAACGACGGCGCCTCGGGCGCCGCTGTGCTGCTCGAGGTCGCGCGCGTGCTCGCCGGTCGCGTGCTTCCGTACTCGGTGGAGCTCGTCTGGATCGAAGGTGAGGGACGTCTGGGCCGCGGCGAAGGGGACGAACCCGAGCTGCGCTGGCTCGGTAGCCGGGGTCTGGCCGAGCGTTGGGCCGAATCGGGCCACCTCGACGGGATCCGACTGTTCGTGGTCTTCAACCGGGTGTGCGACGCCGATCTGCGGATCGCGCGCGACCTGGGCTCCGATCGCGAGCACCGCGAGGCGTTCTGGAAGGCGGCGCGACGCCTCGGGTATACCGACGCCTTCCAGCCGAATCGCGGCTACGAGTCCCTCTCGTCGAGCCACCTGGCGTTCCGCGAGCGCGGAGTGCGCCCGGCGGTGGCGATCGAGGACACCGCGTTCGGCGGTGACGAGGCTCCTGGGTTCTACGCCGGCAACGAAGGCGACGTCGTGGCTCACTGCGCGCTCGAGAGCCTGGAGGCGGTGGGCACCGTCGCGATCGAAGCCGTGGAGACGATCGCGGCGCGACTCGCGAAGATCGACCGATTCGCGCGCACGCCATCCGTGCAGCCGGAGTCGGTGCTGCCGCGTGTGGAAGAGACGCCGCTCTTGCCCGCAACAGAGCGAGAGGCGGAGGCTCGCGCCGCGAGCTCAGAGAACCCCGAGGCCCCGGATGCCGCTGGCGCTCGCTAGGCGGCGCCGCGAAGCCGCAGCACTCGTCGCACTTCTCCCGCTGTGCGGTGCCGCCGGCGCGCAGACGGGCGCCACGCCGTCGCCCGTGAAGATCCTGGTCGAGTCGCCGCGGCCCGGGGACGTGGTGAAGAACCAGGTGCACCAAGCGCCGATCCGCGGGACCGCGATCGCGTTCGGCGAGCGACCGATCGACTTCGACATCATGGTGGTGATCGACGTCTCGGGCTCCACGCGCATCGCGAGCGGTGTCGATGTCGACCGGGACGGCCAGATCGGCATCAACCCGCAGCTCGAGCTGAGCCCGCCAGGTGCTTATCCACCCGGGACGCTCTCCAGCGATCCCGACGACTCGATCCTGGCGGCCGAGGTGCGAGCCGCCGATGCGCTGCTCGCGACGCTCGCGTCGGGCGGCCGCACGCGCGTCGGCGTGATCAGCTTCTCCGGTGAGATGAACCCGAGCACCGGCCACCGCACGCGCTACGACCAGCAGGACGCCTGGCTCGAAGTCGAGCTCACCAGCGACTTCGGCGCGGTGCGCTCCCGGCTGCCCCAGATCCTGCGGCGCGGGCCCGACGGCGGCACCAACTTCGCCGCCGGCCTTCGCCTCGCGATCACCGAGCTCGCCGGACTGTCCGGCGCGCGCAGCCGCGCGCGGCCCGAAGCGAAGAAGCTCGTGCTCTTCCTCAGCGATGGGCTGCCGACCTTTCCGATCGGTCTCGGCTCGGTGTCGGACCCGGGCGACGTCGAGGCCGCGCTCGCCGCCGCGAGCGTCGCCCAGCGCGCCGGCATCGCGATCAATACCTACGCGCTCGGTCCCAGCGCGCTCACCAATCCATTCGCCGCCACCGAGATCTCGCGCATCACGCTGGGCACGTTCCTGCCGGTGCAGAACCCGGGCGACATCGTCTCGTTCCTCCAGGGCACGTCGTTCGCCAACGTCGACGACGTGGTGCTGACGAACCTCACCACCAAAGAGGTCTCCACCGACGTGAGCCTGCTGCCGGACGGCAGCTTCTCCGGCTTCGTGCCGGTGCGCGAAGGGCGCAACCAGGTGCGGATCACCGCGCTGACCAGCGACGGCACGAGCGCGAGCATCGACGTCGAGCTCGACTTCGAGACCTCCGGTCTCGGGGAGCGGGAGCTCGCGCTCGAGCTCGAGCGGATCCGCGAGCGCAACAAGGAGCTGATGCTCTTGATCGAGCGCGACCGGATCAAACGTTTCCGCGAACAGCAGCGCAAGGAGCTGGAGATCGGAGTGGGGAAGGAAGTGGATCCGCCTACAGCGGAACCAACTCCGGGTCGTTGATCTCGCGCCGGACCAGCTTGCCGTTCTTGTAGATCGACGTGATGTCGATCTGCCCGTCGCCGTTCTTGTCCTCTTCGCGCCGGGTGAGCACGGGCACGTCGCCGGTGGCGTCGTAGCGCTCGAACACATCGGCTCGATCGTCGCCGTCGGTGTCGCGCTCGATCCGCTCGACGAGCTCCTGTTCGCCGTGCGCGGAGTAGTGCGTCCACTGGTCCATCTGTCCGTTCCGGTCGCGGTCCTCTTCCAGCGACACGCGCAGACGGTTCTCGTACTTCACGAGCAGATCGATCGCGCGATCGTCGTTGCCGTCGTGGCGCTCGAGGACCAGCGAATCACCCTCGTAGCTGTAGAAGGCGTCGCGCGTGCCATCGCGGTTGCGGTCGACCTCGCGGGACGTCATGCGCCCGACCCGGTACTGCTCCCAGGCATCGGCGTCGCCGTCGCCGTCTTCGTCGAGGGTTCGCCGGACGAGCGCGCCGCCCTCGTAGTCCTGCCAGCTGTCGATCCGCCCGTCGTAGTCGCGATCCTGCTCCATGCGCAGATAGGCGCCGCTCTGCTCATCGAAGTAGCGCACCTGTTCGGGCCGGCCGTCCTCGTCGGCGTCGAGGCTGCGCGCGATCACCTCGAGCTCGCGCGGGTTGCCCCACTCGTCTTTCGGGATCGTCTTCTCCTCCATCTCGAAGATCGCGAGCGGGAGATCGCGCTCCTCCGGAGCCGCCGACGCGATGCGCGGGTCGGCGCGCTTCTCGAGGTCGCCCGCGCCGGTCGGCGCCTGCGCGGCGCCCCGCGCTGCGGCCTCGCGCGCCTCGTCTTCGGCGCGCATCTGCTCGAGGATCTGCTCCTGGCGCTCGAGCTCCGCCTCGATCTGATCCTCGAGGTCGTCGCCGCGTGCGACCTCGCGATCGAGCTCCTCCTCGAGCTCCTCTTCGCGCACCTCCTCGTCGTCGCGCGAGTCGCGCGGAGAAGAAGCGCCCCCCGAGAGCGGGACGTGTCCGGTGACCGCTGCATACACGAGCAGCGTGCCCGCTCCGACGACAGCGCCGATCGGACCGGCCTGCGCGCCAATCACCGCGCCGAGGACCATCCCCTCGACGGCGTTCTGCGCGCGCTGTCCGACACTCAGACCGGGCGACGGCGAAGACACCGGCAGGGGATCGCCGCTCTGTTCGGTGGGTGCGTCGGCTGTGGCGGCGGGTCCGCTCGCCGCCAAGCAGCCGGAAAACACGGGCAGCAGTGTCAGGTTCGCGATCAGCAAGATCGCGAACGCGCGGTTCGTCATGACCCAACCCCCCCCGGCGATCGGCCGCACCGGTCGAAGCGGAGCCCCTTCTACCATAAAGTCACAGACGGGTTCAATTCACCACATAAGGGTAACGCGACGCGACATTCGGCGGAGGGGGCTCCACAGTCGGCCCCGGACCTCCCGGCCGCTCGCAGTACGCCACCCCAAACCAATACCGTAAAACGAAAAATCAGTCTGGACTCAAAGCCCGCTGATTCGCGCGTTTCCACTTTCTGCGCTAACGCAGTGCAGCGGGGACGCACGCGCCCGGATAGCCGAGCCGCTCCCGTTTCGGACGGATCTGGTCGATTGGGCGTGCAGGTGCGATTGCCAAGACTGCCAGTGAGGAGATTCGTCAGGTGGGTCTGACTCTCATCCGCAAGAGCGACGGCTCCCGTCCTGTCCCGAATCCGACGGTTGCCCTGGTGCTCGCCGGTGGCGCCATCACCGGCGGCGCGTTCAAGGTGGGCGGCCTCAAGGCGCTGAACGACTTCCTGGTCGACCGCAAGATCACCGAAATGGATCTCTACGTCGGGCTCTCCGCCGGCGCGATCCTCGGCTCGTCGCTCGCCGCTGGCGTCACCCCGGACGAGATGGTGAAGGTGCTCGACGGTACCAGCACGCGGCTCGATCAGCTGCGGCCCTTCGACCTCTACAACCCGAACCTGCGCGAGTTCATCACGCGCCCTGCCCAGTTCGGCTACGACCTCGCGGCGTACCTGCCCAGCATCACGATCGATTTCGCGCGCGGCGTGCCGGGTCTGCCGGCGGCGATCGGAGCCCCGCTGCGCGCGTTCCTGCGCCGACCCGACTACACGCGCTTCGAGGCGCTGGCGATGCGGATGATCGAGCACATCTCGCCCAAGCGCGAGCTGCCGTCGCTCACGGATCACATTCCGGGCGGCTTCTTCGACAACCGCAGTCTAGAGCGGTGGCTGCGCCGCAGCCTCGAGCGCATCAAGATTCCGAACGACTTCCGCGCGTTCGCGCGCAAGACCGGCAAGCGCCTGTACGTGACGGCCTGCGATCTCGACACCGCCGAGCGCGTGGTCTTCGGGGCGGACGAGAACTGCGAGCTCACGATCTCTCAGGCGGTGCAAGCCTCGAGCGCGCTGCCGATCTTCTACAAGCCCGCCCGGCTGAACGGCGTCGACTACGTCGATGGCGGCGTCCGCCACACGGCCAACATCGATGTCGCGATCGAGAAGGGCGCCGATCTGATCATCTGTTACAACCCGTTCCGGCCGTTCCT
>CAZPNB010000342.1:0-2621 GCA_964587305.1 uncultured Spirochaetales bacterium
TCCACGTACGGCGCGACGCGCGGGCTCGGTGGCTTCCAGGAGGCCGATCAGCGCGCGTTCGCGCGCCCGGCCTGCAAGTGGACGCTCGAGGTCGACAGCACCGAGCGGATCCCAGAGCTCGTGCATATCGCACTCGGCAAGGCCGCGAGCGGCCGGCCCGGCGCGGTGTATCTCGACTTCCCCGGCCACTGGGTCAGCCGGCGGGTCGCGCCCGAGCGCGCGCGCCTGCGCGAGCGGCAGCCCGAGATCGCAGCGCCGCACCCCGACCCCGCGGCGATCGACCGGATCGCGGCGCTGCTCGCGGCAGCGGAGCGGCCGCTGCGGTTGATCGACAAGGGCGCGGCGTGGGCCGGCGCCGGCGAAGCGCTGGCGCGGCTCGCCAACCGCGGCATCCCGTACGTCACGTCGCCGATGGCGCGCGGCACGATCCCCGACGACCACCGCTGCTTCGTGAACAGCGCGCGCTCCACCGCGCTCTCGAGCGCCGATGTGATCCTGATGATCGGCGGGCGCTTCAACTGGATCTTCGGCTTCGGGGGCGCTTCGCGCTTCGCGACCGGCGTGCGGATCGCGCAGATCGGCGTGGAGCCGAGCGAGTTCTACAGCGGCGCCGACCTCGAGCTGGGCGTGGTCGCCGACGCGGCCGCCGCGGCCCGCGCGCTCGCCCTGGCGCTCGCGGATCGCAAGCTGCGCAGCGCCGACGGGAGCTGGCTCGCGTCGCTGATCGCCGCGCGCGACGCGAACGAGGCCAAGCTGCGCCCGGCGATGGAGTCCGACGCGACGCCGATCGATCCGCACCGGCTGGTGGCCGAGGTGCGCGCGGCGCTACCGCGCGACGCGAGCGTCAGCTTCGACGGCGAGACGATCATGGGGATCGCGCGCCAGATCATCCCCTCCTACGGCGAGCGGCGCCTGTTCAACGCCGGCACGACCGGCTGCATGGGAACCGGCGTGCCGTACGCGATCGGCGCGAAGCTCGCGCGCCCGGACGCGCCGTCGGTCGCGATCGTCGGCGACTACGCGTTCGGCGCCGCCGCGCTCGAGGTGGAGACGGCGGCCCGCGTCGGCGCGCCGGTCGTGTTCGTCGTCGCCAACAACGAGGGCATCGCCGGCCACTCGATCCAGGACGGCATGTTCCCGCCCGGCGCGCCGCGCATCGCGTCGCTCTTGCCCGCGCACTACGAGAAGTTCGCCGAGCTGGTCGACGGCCACGCGGAACGCGTGGAGCACCCCGGCGAGATCCGCCCGGCGCTCGACCGCGCGCTGGCGTCCGACCGCGTCTCTGTCGTGCACGTGCGCGTGAACCCGAAGGCGACGCGGCTGTCGGGGGGTGTGTATCTGCGGTGAGCGAGCTAGGGCGCTGCCGGCTCGTCTTCGTGGACGAGGATGAAGAAGGTCGTCATCGCGACCAGGAGGCTCGAGGCGACGCCGACCAGGTGCGGCCAAGCCTCCGCCGCCACGACACCGTTCCAGATCTGGAGGCCTATGCACGCGAAGGCCGGGGCCAAGCCGATCCACATCGCCCCCGGCAGACGCAGCCCGAGATTCCGCGACTCCCGCGCGCGATACGCAGTGATCGCGACCTGATAAGCGGCCCAGCCGAGGCTGGACATCTGCCAGACGCGCGGCGGCGAGATCGAAGTCGTGAGCAGCACGAGCGGCGCCACGGACCAGGCGATCATCGCGGTGGAGGCCGTGACCAGAACGCTGCCTGCGACGCGGCGCGCCTCGCTGCGTCGCTCGCCGCGGCTCCGACTCAATGCGGTCGCGATGCCGTTGAAGCCCGCGATGGCGACGCCGAGCTGAGCCATCACCACCAGCACGTCCTCGGGCTGCATTCGGCTAGCGCGCAGCTCGCATCGGCAGCTTCAACCCGAACACCCGCGCCCCGCTACGGGGGATTTCACGTAAGACTCCATCTCGGACGTCGCAAGAATCCAGCTTAAACTACCGAGCCAGGCCCAAGCCACACTCCATCCTCGTGATCTCCCCCCGATAGGTCCCGAATCGCCGGCTTGAAATGCCCGCGCACTCCGCCGTAGAGTGCAGCCCCGGGCTCCGGACCGCACCGTGGAGGGCTCCCCCATGCCGATGCCGCTCGAAGGGCTGCGCGTGATCGACTGGACGATCTGGCAGCAGGGGCCGGTGGCGAGCGCGATGCTCGGCGACCTCGGGGCCGAGGTGATCAAGGTCGAGAGCCGCGACGGCGGCGACCCGGGGCGCGGGATCGTGGCGATGGCCGGCACGAAGTCGGACCGGCCCAACTTCTACTTCGAGGCGAATAACCGCAACAAGCAGAGCCTGACGCTCGACCTGAAACAGCCCGAGGCGCGCGAGATCGTCTACAAGCTCGCCGCGGTCTCCGACGTGTTCGTGCAGAACTTCCGCAAGGGCGTCGCCGGCCGGCTCGGCCTCGGTTACGACACACTCCGCGCGCACAACCCGCTGTTGATCTACGCGAACGCGACCGGCTACGGGCCCGAGGGCCCGGAGAGCGGCGACCCGTCGTTCGACCAGCTCGGCCTCGCGCGCTCGGGCATCATGTACGCGGCCGGCGAGCCGGACATGCCACCGCAGCCGATCGGAGGCGGGATCGCCGACCAGATGGGCGCGATCCTGCT
>CAZPNB010000343.1:0-4349 GCA_964587305.1 uncultured Spirochaetales bacterium
CCGCCGACCAGGTCGGCCGCAAGGCCCAGATCATCCCGTCGGCGTTGATCAACGGTGAGGGCGGCTCGATGGGTGCGATGCGCCGCTGGGTGCGCGGGATCAACCGCATGCTGCGCGTGGTCGGGCAGCCGATCAATCTCGGCGAGCTCGGCAACGCGCTGATGCCAGAGGGGATCGAGGAGCTCGACTTCGATTCCGACGCCTTCGCGAGCGCCTCGATTCCCGCCGCCAACGGGATGTTCACGGCGCGCTCGCTCGCCAAGATGTACGCCGCGCTCGCGAACGACGGCGAGCTCGACGGCGTGCGCCTGTTGGGTCGCGACACGTTGTGGCGCGCGACCGAGGTGCAGAACCGCGGTATCGGCCGCGTGATTCCGATTCCGATGCACTGGCGCCTCGGCTACCACCGCGTCGCCACGTTCGGCCCCGCGGTGCCGAACGGCTTCGGTCATGCGGGCTTCGGCGGCTCCGGCGCGTGGGCCGACCCCGACCGCGACCTCGCGGTGGCGCTGACGTTGAACAGCGGTGTCGGCACGCCGTTCGGCGACCTGCGCATCGTTCGCATCGGCACCGCAGCGCTGCGCTGCGCGGAGGATCGCTAGCCGCGCGCGCCCGGCTCCAGCACCACTTTGATCGCACCCGACGCGCGGGCGGCGGCGACCGAGAACGCCTCGGGCGCCGCTTCGAGCGGGAAGCGGTGGCTGATCAGGGCCGCGGCGATCTCGGGGCGGGCGGCGAGCGCGCTCGCGGCGACGTCGACGTCGCGAGACGCGCCGGCGCGCCCGTAGGTGTTGGCGGGCACGACGTCCACTTCCTTCAGGCACAGCGCGAAACCGGGCAGCTCGAGGCCATTCCAGTAGGTCGCGAGGAGCAGCAGGCGCGCGCCGGCGCGGCCGAGCGCGACCGCCTGCTCGAGGGCGCTCTTCGAGCCGGCGGCGTCGATCACGAGGTCGTAGCCGGAGCTGAGCTCGCCGGCGCCGAGCCGCGCGCCTGCGTCGCGCTGCGCGTCGTGGCGTGCGGCGAGATCGACGCGTGCGCCGGCGGTGCGCGCGGCGGCGACCGCGCACAAGCCGATGCTGCCGCCGCCGACCACGGCGACGCGCTCACCGCCGCGCAGCCGAGCGCGGCGCAGTCCGTGTACCGCGACCGCGAGCGGCTCGACGAGGCAGGCGTCTTCCACGCGCACACCGCTGGGTAGTCGCACGAGGCAGCGCTCGGGTACGACGAGCTCCTCGGCCATGCCGCCGTCGTGGCCGATTCCGATCACGATGCCCGGACCGAGCGCGCACAGGTTGTATGCGCCGGTCGTGCAGTTCGCGCATTCGCCGCACGGGAGCAGCGGCTCGATCGCGACGGCGGTGCCATCGGGCGTAGTTCCCGCCAGCTCGTGGCCGAGGGTGCGGCCCGTGGCGAAGCCGCGCTCGACCAGGTGCAGATCGGAGCCGCAGATCCCCGCTGAGCGGATGCGCACGCGCACGCCGTCGCCAGTCGGGGCCGGAACGTCTACCACCTCGACGACCCGGTCTCTCGCGCGCACCGCTCGCATCGCGCGCGCAGGTTACCCCAGCGCGCGGCGCGCCACCTGAAGGCTGCGCGGCGAGCAGTACAATCCGCGGTGGCGGAGGACGTCATGGGATATCGCAAGGGACTGCACGATCTCGGCAACGGCTGCTTTGCCTGGCTCCAGCCCGACGGCTCCTGGGGCTGGAGCAACGCGGGTCTCGTGGTCGACGGCGAGGCGACGCTGCTGGTCGACACGCTCTTCGACCTGCCGCTCACCGCCGAGATGCTGGCCGCGATGCGCGACGCGGTGCCGTCCGCGGCTCGGATCGATGTGCTGGTGAACACGCACGCCAACGGCGATCACTGCTACGGGAACGAGCTGGTGGAGGGCGCCGTGATCGTGGCATCCGAGGCGTGCGCGAAGGAGATGGGCGCCGTGCCGCCGCAGGTGCTCGCGCAGCTCGTCGCGAACGCGGACGCGCTCGGCCCGGTGACCGCCGCGTTCGTGCGCCGCGCGTTCGGTCCGTTCTCGTTCGCGGGCATCACGCTGACACCGCCCACCGAGACGTTCAGCGGCGAGAGCGTCCGCCAGGTGGGCGGGAAGGAAGTGCACCTGCTCGAGGTGGGGCCGGCACACACGCGGGGCGACGTGCTCGTGCACGTGCCCGGCGATCGCACTGTTTTCACCGGCGACATCGTGTTCGCGAACGGGCACCCTGTCGTCTGGGAGGGGCCGATCCGCAACTGGGTGCGCGCCTGCGATGCGATCCTCGCGATGGAGGTGGAGACGGTCGTGCCCGGGCACGGCCCGCTCTCGGGCCCGGTCGAGGTGAACGCGTTGCGCGGCTACCTGCTCTACATCGAGGCGGAGGCGCGGCGCTGCTACCAGGCCGGTCTCCCGCGCGGCGAGGCGGCCCGCGCGATCGCGCTGGACGACTACGCCGCGTGGGGCGACGCCGAGCGGATCGCGGTCAACGTGGCCACGCTGTATCGGGAGTTCGGCGATCCGTCACCGCCGCCGAGCCCGCTCGAGCTGTTCGAGGCGATGGCCCAGCTCGCCCACGACCGGCGCTGACTCAACGCGTCGATGGCACCGGCGGCGGGGTGCCGCCGAGCAGGCCGGCCAGCGCCGGCACGGTTCGCGCCGCGGCCCACTCGGGCATGCCCGCGCTCCACACCAGCGTGTCGGGGCCGACGCGACCCGACGCGAGTGCCTGCGCGAGCTGATCCGGGCGCAACGGCCCGACCGCCTGGCCCTGCTCGATGACGTGCCAGGGCGCCGGCGGCACGGGCGGCGGAGGCGGGATCGCCGGGCCGGCGGGAGAGGGGCCGCCGGGTGCCCAGCGGCCGGCCATCGCCATTCCCATGCCGACGCCGACCCCCGCGCCGGCCAGGCCGCCGGCCGGGTTCTCAGCGGCGACGGGCATCGAGACGCCGAGCTGATACTGCTGGTAGGCGCCGAGGTCGCCGAGCACGCCGATGCTGCTGCGCGCGTCGAGCGCCTGCTCCACTTCGGCGGGCACCGACACGTTCACGATCACGAGCTGCGGGATCTCCAGCCCGTACTCCTCGTCGATGCGCTCGCGCACCAGCGCGCGCATCTGCTCGGACAGCGTTGCGTAATTCGCTGCCAGGTCGAGCACGCCGAGCTCCGATTTCGCGATCACGTCGGCGAGGGTCTGGTTGATGATCGATCGCAACAGCTCGTGGATCTCGTCGGCGGCGTACTCGCTGTCGGTGCCGACCAGCTCGGTCAGCAGCGTCTTCGGGTTGGCCGCGCGCAGCGTATAGGTGCCGAAGGCGCGCACGCGCACCGGCCCGAAGTCCACGTCCCGCATCAGGATCGGGTTCGGGGTGCCCCAGCGCAGGTCGGTGATCTGCCGCGTGCTGACGAAGTACACCTCGGCCTTGAACGGGCTGTCAAAGCCGTAGAGCCAGCCGGCCAGCGTGGACAGCACCGGCAGGTTCCGCGTCTCGAGCCGATGCTGGCCCGGGGCGAAGACGTCGGCGATCCGGCCCTGGTGGACGAACACCGCCATCTGGCCGGGGCGCACGATCAGCTGCGCGCCGTACTTGATCTGGTTGTGGTAGCGCGGGAAGCGCCACACGAGAGTGTGTCGGCTGTCGTCGACCCATTCGATGATGTCGACCAGCTCCGCCCGCAGCTTGTCCATGAATCCCATGTCGATCGCCCCCCTTTTACTCGAAGATGTCGAACAAGAGCTCCAGCAGGCCGCCGCCGCGGCGATCGCGGCCCCGGCGGAACTCGACCCGCTGCGTCTCGACTCGCGCGCGCGCGAACGCCGCCCCCGCCTCGCATTGGGCGGCCTCGTGCTCGGCTTCGAGCGCCGGCGAGGTGCGTCCGCCCGACAGGATGAAGCCGGCGACCTGCTCCAGCTCGTCAGCGTCGAGCCAGGTACCGTGTTTGCGACACAGATCCAGGATCACACCCGACGAGCGCTTGTAGTTGGTGCGCAGCATGAACTGGTCGCACTCGGGGCAGCGGCGGTAGCGCAGGTCCTGATCGACGGGGTTGCCGCGCTTCACGCGCGGCGCGTCGGCAGTCGTGGCGCGCTGCTCGCGCGCCTGGGCGGCTCGCCGAACGAGCGCGTCGAAGTGATCGCCTGCCACCCAGAGCCCGTGGCAGCCCGGACACTCGTTCACCGCGAGGCCCGCGACCTGGCTTGGCGGCATCCGGGTCTCGCAGGCCGGGCAGGGCAGCTCGCGTCCGTCCACCGCGAGGGGCTGGGGGGCGAAGGCGACCCCGCAGGCCACACAGAAGCGACTGGTGTCGGCGTTGCGGGCAAAGCACTCGGGGCAGATCAGCGAGAGCTTGTCGGGATCCC
>CAZPNB010000344.1:0-10486 GCA_964587305.1 uncultured Spirochaetales bacterium
CATCTCCCGATGGAGTGCATCGCGATCCGCCAGCCCTCGTTCGGCGGTTTTCACTGGCCGATGGCCGCCGACATTCCGGGCTTCATCCCCGATTTTCCGGCGGCGATGGCCTATCACCGTGCCGTGCTGCAGAGCCTCCAATACGGCGCGCCGAAGCGGACGTGGGTGCTGAAGACGCCCGTCTACCTGATGATGCTGGACCTGTTGTTCGCGTCGTATCCCGACGCGGCCGTGGTCGTCACCCACCGCGATCCGGCCCAGACGCTGCCGTCGGGGCTCAGCACGCTCGCGGCCGTGCGCTGGCTGCGCAGCGATCACGTCGAGCTGGAGAAAATGGACGGCTATGGCGCCGGGCTGCTGCTCTTGGCGCTGATGCAGCGCGACCAGGCCGGAACGCTTCCGGGCCGGGTGGTGCACGTGCAGTTCGCGGACCTGATGCGCGATCCGGCCGGCGCGATCGAGCGGCTCTACGACGGGATCGGGAGGCCGTTTCGCGCCGCGCACGCAGACGCGATCCGCGAATACCTGGCGCACAAGCCGAAGGGCAAGTTCGGCAAGCACAAGTACTCGGCCGAGGATTGGGGCCTGGATCCGCGGAAGATCCACGAGGACATGAAGCCCTACATGGAGTACTACGGCGTTCCGCGCGAGGAGCGATAGCCCCAGCAGGGTGCCCACTACAGCGAGACTCGAGCTTCACGCTGACGTCACCGGCGCTCGCGGGCCACGGTGTAGCGAGCAGCGCAGCGAGCCCGAAGGCGAGGCGAGATCCAAGCGGTGTTCCGCATTGCGTCGGCGTCATCGGCGAGTCTCTTTCGCGTCGCCGGGTGGCGGAGCAGCTCCTTCGCGCGCTGCGGCCACGAGCGCGATGCCGGCCAGCAAAAGTGCCAGCGCGATCCGGCCGGCGAGCCCCAGGCTGGGGACTGGCGCCGGGGGGCCGGGCAGGATGGTGATCCCTGGGTCGCTGCTGCTCGCCGCGTCGATCGTCCCGCCGAGGACGAAGAGCTGCACCAGGCTCGAGGCGGCGGACACGCCCAGCGCCTGCAACGCCGCACTGGCCTCGATCGCCGCTGCCACCGCCGCCGCCACGGCGGCGGCGGACTGACCCGCGCCGGTCGGGACGACGAGCGCCACGCCGCTCACCGTGATCTCGATCGCTCCGCCCGCCGCGGTGCCCGCGAAGCTCCGCGAGTCCGTCACGCCCTCGAGCCGACAGCTCGCCGAGCATCCGTCGCCGCCGAGCGCGTTGCCGTCGTCGCAGGTCTCCCCGCAGCTCGCTGCGGCGAGGCCGTTTCCGCAGACCGGTCCACCGGCGACCTGCACCGCCGCGTCGTCGACGTAGAAGCCCTCGAAGTGGTTCGCGGCGTCATCGACCGTGTCGAAGCCGAAGCGAAGCTGGATCACGTCGCCTGCGAAGGCCGAGAGGTCGAAGTGGCGCGCGGCGAAGCTCGCCTGATCGGAGAGCTGCGGCGCGAGCACGCTCAGGTCCGATACGAAGCCGTCGCGGGAGACCGCGACCGAGGCGACGTCCACGCCGGGCGCATTCTCGGTCTCGAGGAAGTAGCGGAACGAGAGCTCGACGCCGGAGATTCCGCCGAGGTCGATGGGCGGCGAGGTCAGCGTGCCCGCGTTCGTTGCGGGGAAGACGGTCTGGTAGCTGCGCAGCACCGTCTGGCCGTAGTACCAGGCGTGGATGGGGCTCACCGAGCGGAAGGTGTCCGGGTTCCAGAGCCCCGTCGCCGTCCAGCCGGCGGATCCGGCCTCGAAAGCGTCGCGGTAGGCGAGCTCGTCGATGCGGCAGCCCGAGCAGCCGTCGCAGGGGGTCGGGTTGGCGTCGTCGCACTCCTCCTGGCAGTCGATCGCGCCGTTGCCGCACGCCTCCGACCCGCAGGAGGGCGAGCAGCCATCGTAGGGATCGGTGTTCGCATCGTCGCAGGTCTCGCCGAGCGCGGCGCAGAGCACGCCGTCTCCGCAGGTCTCTAGCGTGCACGCGGGCGAGCAGCCGTCGCAAAGGCCGGCGTTCCCGTCGTCGCACTGCTCCGCGCCGCACGCGCTCCCGTCGCCGCAGCCGAACTCGAGCACGCAGGCGGGCGAGCAGCCGTCGCAGGGATTGGCGTTGCCGTCGTCGCATCCCTCGCCGGCCTCGAGGATCTCGTTCCGGCAGAAAGGGGCGGCGGCTGGGATCAGCGCCACGGCGATCGGCTCGAGCAGGCTGGCGCTGCCATACGCCTTCTTGAAGCTGCCGCCGGGGTTCCAGAGCATCACGCCGCCGGTCCGGTTCGCCCCGTGGAGCTGGCCGAAGCCGTCGAAGACCAGGTCGCGGACCGCGTCCTGGCTCCAGAACGTCCCCAGGAAGCTCCCCGCGCTGGATAGGCGCACGATCCGGCTCGAGCGCGTCGACGCGGTCCCGGTGTCGCACACCACCAGCAGCGTTCCAGCGGGTTCGAAGGCGAGCCCGATCGGCTGCGTGACCTGATCGGCGGCGTCCGCGAAGGCGGCGAACGCCCCGCTCCCGGGGTCGAGCGTGGCGACCAGGTTGTCGTTGCTCGACGTGTTGCTTCCGCGCAGGGCCAGGTAGAGAAGCCCGCCCGGCCCGAAGGCCATCTCCCGGGCGAAGGGCCGCGGGCCGCCGTTGTCGAACTCCGGGATCGCCCAGGTCTGGAGCAGGGCGCCGCCCGACGCGTACCTCCGGATCTCGCTGGCTCCGGTGTCGGTCCGGTTGGAGACGAAGAGGCTCCCCGACGCGTCGAAGGCGAGCGCCATCGCCGTGACGAGGCCCTGGGTGACGGATGGCAGCGAACTGCCGTTTCCGTCGAACACGAGAACCGCGGCGTTGTCCGCCACGTAGAGCTTGCCGGCGGCGTCGAACGCGAGATCGCGGGGCGCCACGATTCCCTGGGCGGCCCCGGCGAAGCTGCCGAGGGGGTTCCCGGCAGCGTCGAAACGCACCAAGTCGCTCGGCTGGGGCGCCGCCGGAAAGTCAGCGACGACGATCTCCCCCGGCGCGACCGCGAGCGCGGGGGCGGCAAGAGCCACGAGCGCCCCGGCGCTCGCGAGCAGCTGGCGGACGCGACACCCCGGCACGATCCCTCGCGGCCCCATCCGCGCAGACGCGGCGGGATCGCTTATTTGTCTTTCCCTGTCCCGGAGCCGTCACCCCGCCCGCGGTCGGAGGTCGCCTCCACGGTGGGCACCCGCGCCGTCGTGACCTGCCGGTTCTGGGGCCCCGCGTCGAAGCCGTCGAGCACGCCGTCGTCGTCGGTGTCGGCGTCGTTGGGGTCGCTCCCGGCCAGCCATTCCTCGTTGTTCGAGAGCCGATCTCCGTCCGGATCACCAGGTCCATTCTGTCTGCTCGTCGCCGCTACCCCCACGCGGTCGAAGTGCCAGCACTCCCAGGCATCGAGTATGCCGTTGCCGTCGCCGTCCCCGGCGTTTACGGCGAGGCCCGCGCCGGCCAAGAGCATCGGGACGTGCCGCCAGTCTGCCCAGATCGGGTGAAGCGTCGTCGTGTTCGGACCGGGCGTGCCGCCGACGAAGGGTCCCGCGAAGGGGATGAAGCCGCTCTGCCCGAGCGGGTAGACCATCTCCCCCTGCGAGCCGCCGCACGCACCCTGTGGCTTCTTCACCTGCACGATCTGCTGGTAGGTTCCGCGGTTGCCTCGGGGGGTGGTCGGGAACGCGATCCCGAACGGATGCACGTAGGTGTTGATCCCGCGCGCAACCGGAGCCGGAATCCCACCCAGCGCGTCGAGCGCGTCGATGAACTCGTCGATCAGCACCTGGTAGGCGGCCGCGCCGTTCAGGTAGTCCCGCGAGAGCGACAGGCTCCCGAGGACGTCGCCGAGCGCGTCGTCGATCGCGTGCGTCACGGCCTCGCGCCGCCCGCGGCTCCCGCCCGGGATCGATACTCCCGTCCCGGCCAGCTCGTCGCCGAAGATCGCGCTCGCCATCTGGTCGGCCCATGCCTGCAGGAAAACCGGCTCCTGGGTCTCCTGGGTCGCGGTCACCGGGTCGAGGAGTCGGCGCTCGTCGATCGGGAAGGCGCTCGCCGCCTCCAGGGCCTCGAGCGTCGGGATCACGCGCACGTCGCCCTGATCGCCCAGCGCGTCCACGGCGGCGCGCAGCCGCGGCAGCAGGTACCGCCCGATCTTCTCCGGGTCGATGCCAGCCACGTCCTTGTTGAGCTGGCGGCTGAATTCGCGGTCGGCGTCTACCGCCAGGCCGAGCCGCTCCAGGATGAAGATGTGGCGGAACTCACGGCCGGTCGGAGGCGTCGTGGCGACGCTCGCCTTCCCGTTCCAGTTGGCGGTGTAGCCCTCGAGCGGGTTGATCGCCTCCGGCATGGCGATGGTCTCCATCACCTCGTACCGATCCCCGGGCGCGGGCACGACGCCCCAGTCCTCTTCGAGCGTGAGCGTGTTCGCGACGTTGCTCGCGATGCGCCGCGTCTGCCCCACGCCGGTTCCCCCGACGATCTTCACGATGAACTCCGAGCCGGGGTTGGCGGGGTTGTCGTAGGCGAAGTTGACCGGCTCGGGGGAGAGGTCGGTCGCGAAGGGCGCGCTCGCGTCGCCGAGCGTGTTGGCCGTGGCGGAGCTCAGCACCCCCTCGAAGACCGTGAGCGGGTTGGTCCCGGTGCCGTCGATCGGAAGCCTCGGGTCGAGTCCCCCCTGGCGCACCGGCGAGAAACCCGCCGACCAGTAGCCGATGTTGCCCCGGCCCGTGCTCGCGGTCCCCACACCGTTCCATGCCTGGTTGTCGACCGCGTTGAAGTTGTGGGTCGTCGCGATCCTCCGCGCGGCGCGCCGCACCTCGATCACGCTCCGGGCCTGCTGGAAGTCGGCGAAGCCTTCGCTGGTCGCCGTCTCCTCCCGCCAGAACACGTAGTCGACACCCACCGCCACGATGCCGTTCCCGCTCTTGACCGCGGTGAACTGCGTCGCGCCGGAGACGGGGGCCACCGTGAAGGCATTCGGCCCGGCGATCGAGAGCGTGGTCGCCGTGTTGCCGGAGATCTCGCGGATCTGTCCCGCGCCGGGGCCCTGGGTGAGCAGCACGTGTCCGCCCGTGTAGTCGCCGGGCACGAGCCCGCTCGTCACGACGGACGTCGCGTTCGAGCCCGCTCCCGCTGTCCCGCTCTTGTCTCCGACGAAGCTTGCCACCGGGCGGCTTCCGCCGTTGCCGAGGCGCACGTGCGTGCGGAAGAAGGTCCGCGTGGCCGGCGCGCCGAAGAGGACCTGGAAGGTCTCCGTCCGCTTCGCCATCGCGACGGGCGTGCCCTCGTCGTCGTAGCGCGCGGCGTCCGCGTTCTCTCCGACGATCTGCTCGGCCACGAGGCTCGTGTTCTTCAGGCCCGCGGTAGTCGACGTCCAGGCCATGCTCGGCGTCGCACCGATCAGGACCGAGGGACCGCCGACGAAGGCCATTCCGACGGCGTGGGTGGTCTCGTCGCTCGAGAGCTCGACGGCGTGCATGATCGAGGGGGTCTGGATGCCGGTCTGCGGAAAGCCTCCGAGCCACGGGTCGCCGCCGTGGCTGCGGCCGCCCTCGATCGCCCACATGTAGGAGCCGATCATCGGCCAGGCGCTCATCTCGCGCATGTGCTTCTCACGCGCCTCCGCCCGCGCGCGCAGCTCGCTCATCGCCTCGTCGTACGCGTAGCGGGGAAGCGAAGCGAGCGGAGCGGCCTTCGCGACGCCGCTTTCCACCACCTCGGGACCGAGGCGCAGCCAGGCCAGCACCCGGGAGAAGAAGCCGACCCCCGGCGTGAGTCCGCCCGGCGCGAGCGACGCGGAGAGCGGTCCGCCGAAGCCCGGGGTCGTCGGGTCGGGCACCGAGACGGGCGAGAGCGGGTCGTTCAGGAAGTGCAGATCATTGAAGACGGCGAATCCGTCGCCCGCTCCGAACTTCGCCTGGAGCCGCAGCAGGTTCTGGAGGTTGTCGAACTCGTTGCCCCAGCCCGACGAGGAGCCGAAGTTTCGCGACTGCAGAATCGTGATCGCGACGGATAGCTCGCGCGTGAACTGGGTGGTCGGTGACCAGCCAGGATCGACCTGGTCGGAGAGGTTGGTCTTGTTGCCGAAGAGGTTGTCGCCAAGGCCGAGCGCAACGGCCGTTCCGACCTCCACGGGCATCGACGGGAGCCCACCGCCGAGGACCGCGTTGATCTCCGCGTTGACGCCCGCGATGTACGCGTCGAGCCCGGCCCGCGAATCGGCGGGGAGCTTCGCGAACATGTCGTTCAGCTCCGACGACGAATACTGGAGGCTGCGCGTCCCGATGTCCGAGTTGAGCGAGCCCGGCCCGAACAAACCCGCCGCCGTGCCGCGCGCGAAGCGCGACAGCAGCACGAACTGGCCGAGCCGGTCCTTGGCGGCCTGGCGTCCGTATTCCGCGAAGAGCTCGAGGTCGCTCGAAGCGTGAATGTGCGGAATGCCGTTGGAGGGCTCGCGCACGGTGTGGGGCACCGCCCGCGCGACCCAGGCGCCACCGACGAGAATCGAGACCACGGCGAGCGCTACGGTGAGAGAGCGACGCATGAGGAACTCCTTCGTCGAACGCACGGAGTGCGGGGGGGAGGGTTCATTCTATTCTCGCTGCTGCGCAGGAGTCACTCTAAAATTGCGCGCCTCCGTCGGAAAAGAGCAGGATGCCGCGAGATGCTTTGACGCTCGAACCCCCTCGGGATCGGCACACGGGCACCGCCTGCGGCTACTCGGCCTTCGAACGAGGGGGAACGGCGATTCCCTCGAGGATCCGCAGGCCCGCCCGCGCGTCCGCATTCTCCGGGTCGCGCGCCAGCGCGCTCGCGTAGGCCGCGCGCGCTTCTCCCCAGCGGCCGGTGGTGCCGTACATCGCCCCGAGGTTCGCCCAGACCTGAGCATCGCTGGAATCGACGGTCGCTGCGCGGAGGAGAGCCCGTTCGGCCGCCTCGAAGCGCCGGAGCGACGTCCAGGCGATCCCCGCATTCGTCAACAGATCCGGGTCATCGGGGTGGTGCGCGAGTCCCGCTTCGAACTCGGCCGCCGCGCGCTCCGTCTCCCCGCGAGCGAGCAGGAGGTTGCCGAGGTTGAGCCGGACCCGCGCGCTCTCGGGCGTGTAGGCGAGCGTGTGGGTGTAGAGCGTCTCCTCGTCGCGCCAGTCGCGCGCGCGGTCGTGCAGGATGGCCGCGAACACCAGCAGGACCGCCGAGAGACCCACCGCGGCGGCTCGCGGTGCGAGTCGTGGGGCCGCCGCCAGCGCGAGCGCCATCGAGAGCCCCGTCGACGGCAGGTAGAGAAAGTGCTCGGGCGCGAAGGCGACACCGGACGGCAGACCCGGGTACACCGGAACGAGGTTCGCTGTCGGCAGATACGCAACGGCTGCAAAGGCCAGCCAGAAGCGGATCTCCGGCCTCGCGCGCCACGCACCCGCCAGCGCGAGGCCGAGTAGAAGGAGCCCCGCGAGCGGCCGCCACGGCGGGTCGCTGGACGTGAAGCGCTCGAGGTGCAGCCCGACGGGGAGCACCCACAGGCGCGCGTAATCCGCCAGCGCAGCGAGCGCAGTCGCGATGCGCGCTGTCGCGTCGGTCGGCCCGGCGAGCGCGAGGCCCTCGCCCGGCAGGCTCGCGCGCCAACCGGCGTACGCGACGAGCACGAGCGCGTAGGGCCACAGCCGAAGCAGCCCGGCGAGCGAGCCGCGCCGCCCCGAGGCGAGCATCCGGTCGCCCACCGCAAATGCGAGGGGCAGGGCCGCCGACGACTCCTTGCACCCGAGCGCCAACCCGAAGCAGAGCGCCGCCCCGACCCGCGCGTGGCGCAACGCGGGCGCGTCGCGCCATCCCGCGCTCCGCAGGTGGAGCCAGAGCGCCGCGATCGCGAAGGCGGCACACAGCACGTCGGTGCGACCCGACACGTAGAGCACGGCCTCGGACTGCACCGGGTGAAGGGCGAACAGCAGCGACCCCGCGAGCGCCGCACCCGAGCCCGCACCGAGGGCGGAAGCCGCGCAGAAGAGCAGACTCGCGACGAGTGCGTGCAGCGCGAGATTGGTGGCGTGGAAGAGCGCCGGCGTGGCGGCCTCGGCACGCGCCTCGAGGGCGAACGTGGCGAAGACGACCGGGCGGTAGTAGCTGCCGACCGGCTGCGTCGCGATCTCGACCCAGCGCGCCTCGCGCACCGCCGGATTCTCGAGAATGTGGATCCGGTCGTCCCAGACGAGGTCGTTGCGAAGCGCCGGCCCGTAGCCGAGCGCGACGGCGACAGGCAGCAGCAGGAAGGCAAGCGCGCCGGCCCGCACGGATGCCTTATAGCCCAAGGGGCGCCACGCGGCGCAGACAGCGGGAAGAGCTTCGTCGTCGACGATGGCTCAGGCCCGGGCGCACGCGCGAACGGCCGCGGCGGCTGCCGTGCGGGTGGCCAGGTCCGCGCCGCGGGCGAGCCGGACCAGGAACGGGATCCGCCAGGGCCGGGTCAGCAGGAAACGCGCGACAGCGAGGAGGTTTGGCGTGCCGTCGGGACGGACGAGACCGAGGACGGCGTGCGGAGTGTCACCGGCCATGTCGCTGATCGCGCGGAACGCGGACCAGCGGCAGCCGCGTCGCTCGCAGACCGCCGCGATCGAGGCGGTCTCCATGTCGACCGCGACGACGCCGCGCGCCGCGAGCTCGGCGAGCTGTGCTGGATCCACGACGAACCGGTCGGACGTCGAGAGCGTGCCGCGCATCGCGGCGCCCCCGAACGGCGACGCCCGGTACTCCCTCCCCGTCGCGGCGTCGATCACGAGCTCGGGGACGACCAGATCCCCGACCGCGACGTGCGGGGCGAGGCCACCGGCGATGCCGACGACCAGCAGGTGATCCACCGGGATCGAGCCGAGCACGCGCTCGGTGGCCTCCGCGGCGGCGCGGGTCCCGATCCCGGTCAGCGCCGCGACGACCTCGACCTGGCCGACCGCGCCGGCGTAGACGTCGAGGTCGCCGAACCGCCTGCGATGCAGCGGAACGGCGCGCAGCAACGGGCGCAACTCCGAAACCATCGGAGCGAGCATCGCGACGGTCATCCTACATCGATCTCCGATAGCTGCCTCCGACCTCGAACAGCGCGTTCGTGATCTGCTCGAGGCTCGCGACCTTGACCGTCTCCATCAGCTCGGCGAACACGTTGCCGCCGGCGCGCGCGGTGTCCTGGAGGCGGCGCAGCGCGGCCGGAGTGCGGCCGGCGTGGCGGCGCTGGAACGCGCGCAGGTTCGAGAGCTGGGCCTGCTTCTCGGCGTCGTCGGAGCGCATCAGATCACGCGCGGGCGGCGCCGCGTCCGGATGCGGATTTTCGAAGGTGTTCACCCCGATGATCGGCAGTGCGCCCGAGTCCTTCTGCGTCTCGTAGAGGAGGCTCTCCTCCTGAATCACGCTGCGCTGGTAGAGCGTCTCCATCGCGCCGAGCACACCGCCGCGCTCGGAGAGGCGCTCGAACTCGGCGAGCACGGCTTCCTCCACCCGGTCGGTCAGCTCGTCGATCACGTAGGCGCCCTGGAGCGGATTCTCGTTCCTGGCCAGCCCCAGCTCGCGGTTGATGATCAGCTGGATCGCGACCGCGCGGCGCACGCTCTCCTCGGTCGGCGTGGTGACCGCCTCGTCGTAGGCGTTGGTGTGCAGGCTGTTGCACTGGTCCAGCGTCGCGGCGAGCGCCTGGAGCGTGGTGCGGATGTCATTGAACGCCATCTCTTGTGCGTGCAGGGAGCGACCCGAGGTTTGGATGTGATACTTGAGCTTCTGGCTGCGCTCGCTCGCGCCGTAGCGCTCACGCATTGCAATCGCCCAGATCCGCCGCGCGACGCGCCCGATCACGTTGTACTCGGCGTCGAGCCCGTTGCTGAAGAAGAACGAGAAATTCGGCGCGAACTCGTCGACGCGCATGCCGCGCGCGCGGTAGTACTCGCAGTACGTGAACCCGTTCGCGAGCGTGAAGGCGAGCTGGGTGATCGGGTTCGCTCCCGCCTCGGCGATGTGGTAGCCGGAGATCGACACCGAGTAGAAGTTTCCGATCTCGTGATCGATGAAGTACTGCTGGACGTCGCCCATCACCTTCAGCGAGAAGTCCGTCGAGAAGATGCAGGTGTTCTGCGCCTGGTCCTCCTTCAGGATGTCGGCCTGCACGGTGCCGCGGACGCTGCGCAGCACGTCGGCGCGGATCCGCGCGTAGACCTCGCCCTCCACGACCTCGTCACCCGACACCCCGAGCAGCGCGAGCCCGAGGCCGTCGTGGCCCGCGGGCAGCGCGCCGGCATAGCGCGGGAGATCGCGCGCGGCGAGCTGCTCGCGCACCGCGTCGAGGCGACCCGCGCGGCGCAGGTGCTTCTCGACGCCCTGATCGATCGCGGCGTTCAGGTAGAACGCGAGCACGGTCGGCGCGGGCCCGTTGATCGTCATCGAAACCGAGGTGTTCGGCGCACACAGATCGAAGCCCGAGTAGAGCTTCACCGCGTCGTCCACCGTGCACACCGAGACCCC
>CAZPNB010000345.1:0-5245 GCA_964587305.1 uncultured Spirochaetales bacterium
TCACCACAACCCGTTTTTCCGGCACATACCCTGGAGGCCGCAACGTATTGCAAAAGTTGGAGGTGGCGATCGGAATCGAACCGATGAATAAAGGTTTTGCAGTTCCACTGGGCCATCTGTCACTGAGTAGTACGGAGTGTCATCGTCGCGTAAACATTGGGTCTTTCTAATCGCCTGGTTACTCGGTAACACTCAAGATCGGGCGCAGAGTCCCCACAAAAGTCCTCACAGTCGTTTTCATCAAAAAAGCTACGCCGCTTTTGATGTTGGGACTCGCTTGATGCGCTCGTACTCGGCGCGTCGAGCGTGATGGGTGTCCCAGAGATCGACGTCTTGCTGTAAGCCAAGCCACATCTCCGGCGACGTACCGAAGGCGCGCGCCAAGCGGTGAGCCATGTCGGTAGTGACCGGTCTGCGCTCGTGCAGGATCTCGCTAATAGTTCGTCGCGAGACGCCAAGCAAGCGCGCGAGCTTATCTTGCGTTAACCCCGCTGCCGGCAAGACACCCTCGCGCAGAATCTCGCTGGGATGTGTCGGCCGTCGCTTTCGATTGTTCAGCATCGTCCCATTTACCTCGTAGCGAAATTAACTTTCCTCATCAGCGATTTTCGATCAGTTTCAGTGCGCGGATGGCGTCAATGCTCTTGAACATGCGGAACTGATGAGGAAAGCGAATGAAGTCGTACCTCTCATACCAACGAGCGAGCCTTTCATTTCGGGCATCAAGCATCATCGCCCGAACGCCCGTCTTCGTTGATATTTCATCAACCCGCGCCTGAGCGTCCATCAGCATCAGCTCGCCATAGCCCCGACCCTGAAATTCTCGATCGATACCCAGTTGCCCGAGAAGGATCACAGGGATAGCACGCTTGATGCGGGGGCGGTCGCTGGGTATTTCTTCCTGTTTCACTTGAGCCATTAACAGGGTGTGATATCCAACGATGCGGGTGGGCCCGACCTGCTCGTCGACCAGCACCATCGTGCGGCTGAGGTCCCGCCCCTGGTCCTGGAGAGCCTGCTCCTGTAGAAAGCGTGTGACTTCTTCATCTCCACAGTCGAAACGCTTCCGAGCGTGACTTCTGGAGATGGATTCAACCAGCAAGGCGATGTCTCACACCTTCCCGCCGGCCTCGCCGGTAGCGAGCGGCAGCAGCGCGAGACGACTTCGACGGTTTCCTGCTGCGGTCCAGCGACTTAAGGAAGAAACTATAGTCCTTGGCATCAAGCATCACGGCATCGTGGCGCTCCAGAATTTCATTGGCTCTTTCGCTGAGCGCGGAGACGGCGAAATCGGTCAGTCCCTGACCGGTGATGGCTGCAGCCCGAGCCACCCGCGCCTTAATGTCGGGACTCAGACGAAAATGCATTCTGTCTTTGTCTGCCGTGCTCACTTTTTTTGCCTTTGCGACTGTCATTATCCCCGCTCCTCGACTCTAAGTGGCAATCTGCCACATGCATTATGGCGGGTCGCTTAATAGAATTCAAGTGAATCAGGGCCATTGAGCTAACCGATGCTACACACCACCGTTACGAAGTGAGCAGCATGGCGCTGAAGAGATTCTTTGGCGCCACGCCTTTTGATCGCATCACGCCTGAGACGGTCGAGAAGTTCAAAACCTGGCGCGCGCGAAAGAAAAGCGATTTCACTGGCCGGCGACTAAGGCCCGCAACGATTAATCGCGAATTGGCGTGCCTGAAGACCCTTTTCAATCGCTTTGAAGATACCGAGCGCATACCTCCGCCCGGCTGTTGCCACAAGACGGCTCAATCGCAATCGCTTGTTGGAAATATGAAATACCCTTTTGAACTTCCGGCGGCGTTATTTTGAAAACGTGATAGCGTCCCTTGAGATAGAGCTGATAGGCGTCTAAGTTGTTCAATTGATTGGAGAAGTTTGGAGGCAGCGATTGCAATCGAACCGATGCCTGGCTACTGGTTTACACCCCGGGACGTTACCGCTTTCTTAACTTCGTGAGAGTCGACCCGATCCTGACAATCATCGTCTTTGCGTGGTGATCTGACTGGTGCCTGTCTTCTGGTCGCTACACCCTTAGCGTCAACTCCTTTCACTTACAAGGCTGAGCCCTTCGAAGTGCGACCTACTAACACTGTAGACTGCTGAGGGTGAAAGTTATTGAACGGAAAGTTATTGAGGCGGCGATCGCGTAACTGACTGTGTGTTATCTTAACGGGACTTGGTGATGCGTTACTTCGCGTGGTAAGCAACTACGATGTTATGGAAAAGCAACTGAAAGCGACGCTGCCAGAAGGTCGTTTCCTGAATGTTTCATCAATTCGCTCAAGAGCGATGGCGGCAGTCAAGGGGAAACACAATCGGTCGACTGAGATCCAGTTTAGGATGGCTCTTGTTCGAGGTGCCTTAGGTGGGTGGAATACACACGAGAAACTACCTGGCAACCCTGATGTATACTTCGACGATGCAAGGCTTGCGGTCTTTCTTGACGGTTGCTTTTGGCATGGCTGTAGGCAGTGCGGACACATTCCAAAGACAAATTCTCTTTTTTGGGAGACAAAGATTAGACGAAATCGAGTGCGAGACAGAAAGAACACCCGCTTACTACGCCAGGACGGAGTTCGTGTCCTTCGCGTCTGGGAGCACACGATAAATAATCCGAAGCAACTTAGAAATGTTTTAGGAAGGATCAGAGATATACTAAGCCGAGGTCTAAACTAGAAGTCAGATCAACTTATGAAACGAAACGGAAGTACACTGCGCCGAAAAGGCAGTCGCCGCGTGTCCCACAGTACTGGGGAACTTGTGGCTCTGAGTTTTTTTACGGGTGCAATGGGCTTAGATCTCGGTCTTGAGTCAGCTGGGATCTCGACGATACTCGCCTCTGAAATCGCACCAGCGACCCGAGAGACGATTAAAGCAAACCGTCCCGACATCGCCCTGATCGGTGACATCAGAGATCATACGGCAGAGTCAATTCGTAGTATTATTGGATTCCCGTCAGACCGGGAGATTGATGTCATTTTCGGAGGACCGCCTTGCCAAGCTTTTAGCACGGCCGGCAAGCGACAGGCTTTTGAAGATGAGCGGGGAAATGTGTTCCTTAAGTTCGTAGACCTGATCTCGGCCCTCCGGCCTCGATACGCGGTCATCGAAAATGTTAGAGGTCTCTTATCCGCCCCGTTGGCCCACCGGCCACATGCCCAACGGGGACCGGGCTTCCCGAGATCCACCCCAGACGAGGAGCCGGGAGGGGCCCTGTTTTTTATCTTGAACAGACTTCGAGCAAATGACTACAGCGTAAGTTTCAACCTATACAATGCTGCGAACTACGGATCGCCACAGATCAGGGAACGCGTGATAATCCTATGTTCTCGGGATGGCCGTCGCCTGCCATACCTTGCGCCTACGCACTCAGAAGGTGGAAGGTTTGGACTAAAGCCATGGCGCACGCTTAGGGAGGCAATTGCAGAACTACCTCCGACCCCGTGTGACTACGTGCGATTCCCTGAGAAGCGATTGCGATTTTATAGGATGCTCAAAGAAGGGCAGAACTGGCGTGACCTTCCAAAGGAGCTTCAACAGGAGGCACTAGGCAACTCGTTTTTTGCGGGAGGCGGCAAGACAGGCTTCTTAAGACGGCTGGCCTGGAATAAGCCCGCGCCAACGCTGGTTACCCACCCAGCAATGCCTGCAACTGATCTTGGGCATCCTGAAGAAGAACGTCCACTTAGCATCCAGGAATACAAGAAGCTTCAAGAGTTTCCCGATTCCTGGGAAGTTTGTGGTTCTCTAGTAGACCAGTATAAGCAGATTGGAAACGCGGTGCCGACGAGTGTTGGACGCGCGATTGGTAGGACGCTCCTGGCGCACGACTCAGGATGTGAGATCACGACCCTTGTCGGCTTCCCTTACTCGCGATACGTTGGGACAGATGATTATAGTTGGGAGCGAGACTTCTTGAGAAGGCAGGAGACTGTTCAACAGGTGAGTTTCGCTTTCGCTTAGCTCGAAATCGCGCCCGTTCTGGGCTCGGGTAATGCCGCTTTCTTCTGTTCCGCCGCCGCCCCGAATCGTCCTCCAGCCATTTGTCTCGCCCACGTCCTGGGTTTTGCGTTAGCATCCAACAAGTTACCTTGAGTAACTTACAAGAATGTCCGGGGCCTTTCCTTTAGCTACTAAGAAACAGAACGGGCGGTTCTTCCGCCTCAGCTTCATCCGACGGAACTTCTTCAACCGGAGGTCTCCGCACCGCTTCCGCCTGGACAAACGCATAGAAGCCTTGCTCATTGCATTTCTCGTCTTTACTGGCATCTGCGTTTTCAACGAGCAGTTCCCACCGTGTTTTCCCAGTTCTAGAGTTTATTCGATACCACTTTTTGATCGTCGTGCCTGCACGTATGGCCGAACTCGAACTATTCTCACTGTTATCCCTGTTCTTGATCTGCAGAAGCTGTACTTCTCCAGCTTCAGGAACTTTAATGAAATCCACAGACCTCATCGTCTCACCGCAACACCAAACCCACCCTCGACTTTCCAACAGTCGAGCTACGTATCGCTCTAACAACTTGCCCACGATATTCTCTGCCTGCATAGATAGCCGATGGGCTGTTGCTATTGCGTCCAAATCATCAATTGGGACGTTCTCAAACGCCTTGAGAACCTCGTCAACGGCCGGATCAGGTTTGGTGGCGACAGGCTTAAGAACAACGATGCCTTCTCTCTCGTGGAAGTATCTTCCCAGAAAGCGTCCAAATACAGGTCATCTATCTCCGCCAGCGACTTGATCCTCTTCTTACCTCTGCTTGGGAAAGCCTCGGGAGTTTCTGCGCAGAACTTTAGGATAACCTTCAACCGTGGATCCCAATATTTCCGGTGCTTCGCGACAATGGCTTTCGCACGAACTAGGAGGTCTTCTTCAGGAGGGGGGGCGATCACGTTCTTCACTAAGATCAAGAAAACTGCCGGCGATGCCCAAAGGCCGCAACGTATTGCAAAAATTGGAGGCGGCGATCGGAATCGAACCGATGAATAAAGGTTTTGCAGACCTCTGCCTTACCACTTGGCTACGCCGCCGAACAGCAAGTATGAAGGAGGAAGGCGGAAGTATGAAGCCCAAATTGGCGATGAAAGCCGGGCTTTCATCCTTCATCCTTCCGCCTTCATCCTTTGATATTGGAGCGGGAGACGAGACTTGAACTCGCGACCCTCGCCTTGGCAAGGCGATGCTCTACCACTGAGCTACTCCCGCTTTGGAGGTTTGATTCTACG
>CAZPNB010000346.1:0-3727 GCA_964587305.1 uncultured Spirochaetales bacterium
CGGTGGGCCATGACTTCTCATCAGTGTTCCGGCGGGTGCCTATCGCGTCAAGCTCGCCGGCCCACCTGTTCGATCTTCGCTCGGCTCCGCCTCGCTGCGCGCGCCCTACGGGCGCTTGCCGCGTGGCACCGAGTGCTCCCAGTCGGCGAGCAGCGTGCGCAGGCCGGTCACCAGCGAGAGCGGCTGGTCGAGCATCATGTGGTGATAGGCCTCGGGGATCTCGATCACCGGCGCGTTCCGCCCGAGCAGCTCGTACATGTACTCGCCGATGTCGGGGGTCACGAGCCCGTTCTCGGCCCGGAACAGCGCCACCCGACAGCTCACGGCGGCGAGCAGCTCGCGGGCGGCCCGTGGCGTTACGCGGCGAAAGATCGCCGGATCGAACTTCCACGTGAATCCGGCCTCGCGCGTCTCGGGGTTCTCGACCCGGACCAGCGATTCGCGTGCCACGTGGTCGATCACGTAGGGCAGAGACGTCGGCTGATCGGGGACGGTGCGGAAGTGGCGCAGCGCGGTCTCGACGTCGGGGTAGATCTTCGGATTGCGAAACGCCTTGCCCCGCGCGCCTTCCTCCTCTTCCGCGTCGAGTCGACGCACCGGCGAGTCGAGGATCACCGCGCCGGCGAGCCGGTTGCCGAACTCCGCCGCGGCGGCGATCGCGACGAAGCCGCCCATACTGTGACCGACCACGACCGGCGGACCCCCGAAGCCGGCGTCCCCCCCCACCGCCATCACCTCGCGCGCCCACAGCTCGCGCGGATACTCGGTGCGGCGGTCGCTGTCGCCGTGGCCCGACAGGTCGATCGCCGCCACCCGATAGTCGGGCAGGAAGAGCGGCGCGATGAAGCTCCACCAGTGGGCGTGGGCCGCACCGCCGTGGACGAACACGATCCCGGGCCGCCCGGCCTCGCCCCAGTGCAGGTAGTGGATGCGCGCGCCGTCGACCTTCACCTCGCCGTCCGCCGGGCGGGCTGCGAGCGCACGGCGGAACCACGCCGGGGCGTCGAGGAAGTCCTGCATCGCTTTACAACTCTCCTCGGGCGCGCGCTCGCAGACGCTTCCGCGACCGCGCTTCGCGGTCAAGGCCCGGGAGCGGTCGCCCGATGAAGCGGCCGGGGGGGTGGCGAGGTCGCGCGCAGAACGGTGCCGCCGCAGCCACACCAAAGCCGCAACCGAAGCCCACGCCGAGTACCTTCGCGAGCTCGCCACCCACCCCGTTCCGTCCGATCGGCTGCGTTCATTCGAGCGGCAGGTCGAGGTCGAGCGGGGCCGGCGATTCGAGCAGCGTGTCGAGCTGCTTGGCGGTCTCGTCACCGAGCGCGTCGAGCACGCCGAACACGGAGAGCTATCCGGGGGTGCGCAACTTCTCCTGCAACTCCCCGTTCTGGTACATCTCGATCACGATGTCGCAGCCGCCCTGGAACTCGCCCGCGACGTAGAGCTGCGGGATCGTCGGCCAGGACGAGTACTCCTTGATGCCGTCGCGGATCTCCGGGTCGGCGAGCACGTCCACGGTCTGGTACTCCGGGAGCAGGCTGTCGAGGATCTGCACCACCGTCGCCGAGAAGCCGCACTGCGGCCGCTGGCGGTTGCCCTTCATGAAGAGCATGACGGGATGGCCCTTCACCAGGCCGTCGATGCGCGCGCGGGTCGAATCGTTCATCGGGAATCCTCCGGGAGTAGAGAGCGCTCGGTTGCAGCGGAAAGTGGAACGAGGCGCACCGGATCGAGCCAGGCGGCCATCGCGCGCTCGTCGCGTTGAAGATCGGAGAGGCAGATGCCGTCGAGCGTCTCGGACAGCGCCGCCTGCACCGCGCGCCACAGCGCGCGCAGCGAGCAATCGCTCGAGCGCACGCACTGGCTCTGCTGGCCGCCGTGGCACTCGCAGAACGCCTCGGAGAAGAACGCGCCGCCCAGCACCTGGAGCGCGCTCCACACGCTGATCTCGGTGGCGGGTCGGGCCAGCCGGTAGCCGCCGTCGGCGCCGCGCACGCTCTCGACGAGGCCGCCGAGGCGGAGCTCGCGCATCAGCTTCGCGGTGTACTCCGGTGACAGCCCCTCGGCATCGGCGATCTGCGAGATCGAGACCGGCGCCCCGCTCGCGTTGCGGGACACCTGGAGCAGGCAACGGAGGCCGTACTCTTCACTCGCCAGGAGCTGCATCGCGCACAGGCTACGATACTATACCCGCGAGTCAACATTAGGTTGGCCCTCAGCGCCCCGGCGGATCTCCGGTGACTCCCGAAACCTCCCCCGCCAGTCCCGCGCGAGAGGCGGCACGCGACCGACTGGGTCGCCGCCTCCACGACCTGCGCATCTCCGTCACCGACCGCTGCAACTTCCGCTGTCCCTACTGCATGCCGGCCGAGATCTACGGCGAGAAGTATCCGTTCCTGGCGCGGCCCGAGCTGCTCACGTTCGAGGAGATCGAGCGGCTCGCGCGAGTGTTCGTGCGGCTCGGCGTCGAGAAGATCCGCATCACCGGGGGCGAGCCGCTGCTGCGCCACGACCTCCCGCACCTCGTCGCGCGCCTCGCGCAGATCCCGGGCCTGCATGATCTGACGCTCACCACCAACGGCTACCTGCTCGCACAGCAGGCCGATGCGCTCGCCGAGGCCGGCCTGCGCCGGATCACCGTGAGCCTCGACAGCCACGACGACGAAGTGTTCCGCCGGATGAGCGGACGCGATTTCGGGCCCGCGCGCGTGCTCGAGGGCATCGCCGCGGCCGAGGCCGCCGGGCTCACGCCGATCAAGATCAACTGCGTGGTGCAGAAGGGCGTGAACGACCACCAGCTCGTCGACCTCGCGCGCCACTTTCACGGCAGCGGTCACATCCTGCGCTTCATCGAGTTCATGGACGTCGGGACGCTGAACCACTGGGACCTTTCCCAGGTGGTGACCGCGCGCGAGATCGTCGAGCGGATCGAGGCGGTACTGCCGCTCGAGCCGCTCGATGCGAACTACCCGGGCGAGGTGGCCCTGCGCTGGCGCTACCGCGACGGCGGAGGGGAGATCGGCGTGATCGCCTCGGTGTCGCAGCCCTTCTGCGGCGGCTGCTCGCGGGCGCGGCTGACGATCGAAGGGAAGCTCGTCACCTGCCTGTTCGCCGCGGGCGGCGCGGACCTGCGCACCCCGCTGCGCGCGGGCGCCAGCGACGACGAGCTGCGCGATCGAATTGCGGTGGTCTGGGCGAGCCGCGCGAACCGCTATTCTGAGGAACGTGCCGCGCTCACCGATGCGACGGGCCACGTGGCTCCGCGGCCGAAGATCGAGATGTACCAGGTCGGGGGATGACCGGATCTCCATGATCTCCTGTTTCCGACCAGAGGCCACCCCCTCCCCGACCAAGGCCCCATCATGACGCGCAGCATCGCGCTGGTCCTGACCCTGCTGACCGGATTCAGCGGGCTCGCATACCAGGTTACGTGGCAGAGGTACCTGGCGACCCTGCTCGGCTCGCACAGCGCAGCGACCGCCGCGGTGCTCGGGATCTTCCTCGGCGGGCTGTCCGTGGGCTCGTGGCTGTTCGGGCGCCTGACTCTGCGTCTGGTCACGCGCGCTGCGCACAGCGGACGCCCGCCGCGGCTGTTGGTCGCCTACGGGCTGCTGGAGGCGGCCATCGGCGTGTACGCGCTGGCATTCCCGCTGCTCTTCCGCGGGGTGTTCGCCCTCTCGCAGGCGCTGCCGCTGGCGTCGGGTGGAGCCGGCTTTGCGGTCGACGTCGC
>CAZPNB010000347.1:0-6580 GCA_964587305.1 uncultured Spirochaetales bacterium
TCCATTGTCACGCCGTAAAGGACGTCGGCCACCTCGATCGTGCGCTTATTGTGGGTGATCAGCACGAACTGCGACTCGCTAGCGAGCTCGGTGACGATCTCGTTGAAGCGCCCCACATTCGCGTCGTCGAGCGCTGCGTCCACCTCGTCGAGCAGAAAGAACGGCGACGGCCGCACCTGGAACACCGCCACGAGCAGCGCGATCGCAGTCAGCGTCTTCTCGCCGCCCGAGAGCAGGTTCACGTTCTGGAGCCGCTTGCCGGGCGGCATCGCCATGATGTCGATTCCTGCCTCGAGCACGTCCTCGTTGTCGGTGAGCGCCAGGCTCGCGCGCCCACCGCGGAAGAGCCGCGGAAAGTTCTCTGAGAAGCGCTTGCTGACGGCCTCGAAGGTCTCGCGGAAGCGCCGGCGACTCGTGCGGTTGATTCGCGCGATCGCCTCCCGCAGCGAACTCAACGTGCTCTCCAGATCCTGCTTCTGATCGGAAAGGAAGCGGAAGCGCTCCTTCAGCTCCTCGTGCTCCTCGATCGCGCCGAGGTTGACGTCGCCGAGCGCCTGAAGCTTCTTTCGCACCAGGTCGAGCTGCTGGCGCCGCTCCGCTGCTGGAGTGCGCGCGAGCAGCGCGTTGACGCGCGCTTCGCGAGCGGCGTCTGGTGCATCCTCATCTTCCCCGTCGGCGGAAGAATCCTGGGCCGTGATCTCGGTGGGCGCCTCCTCCACCGGAGACACCTCGGCACCCGGCCCCTCATTGTCCGCCGGATCGGCGACGGGCGGCACCCAGGTCGCGATCTCCACGCTCCACTTCTCGCGGATCGACTCGTCCAGGTGCGCGAGCCGGAGCTCGCTCTCGCGCAGCGCAAGCTCGGCCTGGGAGAGCACCTCGCGCTCGCGGCCGATCTCCGCGCGCACCTCGCGCACTCCTTCCTCGAGACTGTGAACCTCTCCCGACACGCGCTCGAAGGCATCGCGCTTGCCATCATGGCCGGCGCGGGCCGCCTCCTCTTCGCGCAAACGCCCGTCGAGGCGCGCGCGCGCCTGCTCGATGCTGGTGGCCAACTCCAGGCGGCGCGCCTCTGCGTCGCCGATCTCCGTCTCGCGGCGCGCGATCCAGGACTGGGCCTCCGCGAGTGACACCGCCGCGCGCTCGCGCGCGGTTCGCAGACGATCGCGCTGGGCAGCGCGCCCTCCGTGTTCCACTCGCAGCTCCGTCGCGACCCCCTCCAGCCGCGAAACCTCGCGACCGGTCGAGCCGATCCGAAGCGCGAGCGCGTCCAGCGAGCGCTGTCGCTCGCCGCGATCGCCGCGGGTGGCTTCGAGGGCGCTCCCGAGCCGCACCGACTCCTGGGCGAGGGATTCGAGCTCCGCGAGCAGCTCCGAACGCTCGCTCGTGCGCCCCTCATGCGCCTCGCCGAGGGCCTTCATGCGCTCGCGAGTCCGCTCGAGGTCCTTCTCGTGGTTCGCGACGGCCAGCGCGGCGGTGTGATGGCGGTTGCGCAGATTCTCGAGCTCGTCGCTGGCTGCGGCGAGCGCCGCGCGCGCTGCGTGATGCACGCTGGCCAACTTCGCTACCCGCGCTTCCAACTGCGCCACCTCGCCATCCAGCTCGCGGACCTCTCGGGTGCGCGCCAAGTGACCACCAGCGCCCCCCGACCCGCCGCGAACGACACCATCGGGCGACAGCAGATCACCGCTCGCGGTGACGAAGGTTGCGGGAATGCTCCCAACTCCGTAGACGCGCAGCACGAGGCCGAGGTCCTCGACGAGATAGACGCCCGAAAGCAATGCACGCAGCAGATCTTCGTGACCGGGGCGCGGACGCACCCGATCGAGCAGCGGAACGCCGAGCGGGACGAAGCCCGAAACATCGGGCGGACGTGTTGGCGCCGCCACGAACACGGCGCGGCCGACGTGGCCGGCATGCAACAGCGCCAGCGCCGAGATCGCACCCGCCGAGGTATCCACCACCAGCGCCTCGGCCCGATCGGACAGCGCCACCTCGACCGCGCGTTCCACCTCGGGGTCCGCCTCGAGGAAATCTCGGACCAGGCCGCGCAGGCCCAGGCGATTCCGCGTCGCCGCGTCGCGCTCGAGCAGGTGGCGGGTGCCGGCCGCCACGTCCTCACCGCGCTGGAGAACCTCGCGCAGTGAAGCGAGCCGGGCGCGTTTGCGTTCAGTCTCCTCCCGCACCACACGCAATCCGGCATCGGCGGAGCGATCGGCGGCCACGGCCGCGTCGTGGTTGTCGAGCGCGCTGCGGACAGCGCTCATCATGCGATCGCGCTCGGCCAGCAGATTGCGAAGGCCTTCTTCGAGCGCGTGCTGTTCGCGATCGGCCCTCGATGCCTCACCCTGGCCCACTTCGAGCACCTCGTCGGCGCTGCGCAAACGATTCTCCAGCTCGGCGCGCCGGTCCTCGACGGTCGCCAACCGATCCTCGGCGCGGGCAATCGCCGTCAGAGCACTCACGAGGGCCGCGTTGGTCGTATCGCGCTCGCGCTCCAGATCCTGGAGCGCCGTGCGGGACGCGCGCACCTCCGTCTCGGCCTGCGTCAGCGACTCCGCACCCGAAACCACGGCTCGCTCGACAGCCGCCAGCTCCGCCTCGAGCTGAGCGTGCTCGCGATCGTGTCCGGCCCGCTGCTCCCGGAGCTCCGCGAGCTCGGTGCGACGCGCCTCGGCGAGCGCGGCCAGAGACTCGCGCTCGCGCCGGCCGTACTCGATCTGCCCCTCGCAGTCCTTGATGTCGCCGCGGAGAGCGAGCAGAGCTTCGCTGCCCAGGGTGAGGATGCGCTCGCACTCGCCGAGCTCGAGGCGCTTCGTCTGGACTCCCAGCTCGCGCTCGGCGAGCTGCGTCTCGCGGGCCGTCACGGTGTCGCGCTGGCGCTGCAGTCCATGGCAGGCAGCCTCGATCCCGAGAGCCAAATCGCGGCGATCATCTGCGGCGAGCGAGAGCTCGAGCACGCGCAACGTCTCGCGCAGCCGCTTGTAGCGCGCCGCCTTCTTGGCCTGGCGCTCGATCGAGGCAATCTGGCGGCGGATCTCGCTGAGAATATCGTTCACGCGGAGCAGGTTCTGCTCCGTCGCTTCGATCTTGCCCTCGGCCTCGCGGCGGCGGGCCTTGTATTTGCCGATGCCCGCGGCCTCCTCGATCAGCTGGCGGCGCTCTTCGGGTTTCGCCGACACGATCTCGGCGATCTTCCCCTGCTCCACGATCGTGTAGCCCTTGGTACCGATGCCGGTATCGCGGAAGAAGTCCTGGACGTCGCGGAGCCGGCACGGCGTTCGGTTGAGCAGGTACTCCGATTCCCCCGATCGGAACAGCCGGCGCGAGATCTGGATCTCCGCATAGGCCGCGAACGCCGGAGGAGCGATTCCTTCGCTGTTATCAAAGGTGAGCGTAACCTCGGCCATCCCCACGGGGGAAAAGCCCTCGGAGCCGGCGAAGATCACGTCTTCCATGCCCTTGCCGCGCAGCCGCCGCGGCGCCTGCTCGCCCATCACCCAGCGCATCGCATCGACAATGTTGGACTTTCCGCAGCCGTTCGGGCCGACCACCCCGGTGATCCCCGGCATGAACGAGACCACGGTCTTGTCGACGAACGACTTGAACCCGTGGAGTTCCAGAGTCTTGAGCCGCACCTGACCTCGCCTGCTTCCCTGCTGTACCCGGAGGCGCATAAGCGGACGCCAGCACTGGGTGCCGCAAATGCGCGACCGGGCGATCGGGGATATCAGAAGGCAGAGGGGGGGTTGCGGAGGTTGTACCACCGCCCCATCGGAGCCTGCAACTGCCCGCTGTCGGAAACTGGGGCGGTCCTACCCGCCGGCGGCCGCGACGGGCGCCTCCTGGTCGGCGTACTGGAGGCGATAGAGACGCTGGTAGACCCCCCCGAGCGCCACCAGCTCGTCGTGCGTCCCGGACTCGACCAGCTGCCCCTTGTGGAGCACGTGGATGCAGTCGACGTCCTGGATCGTCGACAGCCGGTGCGCGATCACGAGCGCCGTCTTGTGCTCCATCAGCACGCGGATCCCCTCCTGCAAGAGCGCCTCGGTCTCGCTGTCGATCGCGCTGGTGGCCTCGTCGAGCACGAGCACATCGGCGCCGTGCGCGAGCGCGCGCGCAAACGAAAGCAGCTGCCGCTGCCCGGTCGACAGGTTGGTGGCGCGCTCCCGCACCTCCGTCGCATAGCCCTGTGGCAAGCGAGCGATGAAGCGGTCGGCCTGGACCGCGCGGGCGGCACGTTGCACCGTGTCGTGGTCGATCTCGTCGCGGCCGAGCGACACGTTCTGCTCGATGCTGCCGCTGAACAGGAACACGTCCTGGAGCACCATCGCAATGCGCCGGCGCAGATCGCTCTGCGGCCACTCGCGCAGGTCGACGCCGTCGATCCGGATGCTGCCGCGGTCGACGTCGTAGAGCCGGGTCAGCAGCCTGATGATCGTGGTCTTCCCGGCTCCGGTCGCGCCGACGAAGGCAGCACTCTCGCCGGGCTCGACCCGGAACGACACGTCGCGCAGCACCCAGTCCTCGTCGTCGCGGTAGGAGAACCAGACGCCGTCGAACTCGACCAGGCCGCGCTGTTCCGCGCGGGACAGGACGGTAGGGCTAGCCGCCTCGGCGGGATCCTGCACCGCGGGCGGCGTGTCGAGCAGCTGGAAGATGCGCTCGGCGCTCGCCATCGACGACTGCATCACCGAGTATTTCGCCGAGAGATCGCGCAGCGGCATGAAGAAGCGGCGCGTCCATTCGATGAAGAGATAGATCGTCCCTGCCGCGACGTAGCCCGCGCCCTGCCAGATCACGAGGGCAATCGTGATGCTCGAAGCGAACTCCACCACGGAGAACAGCGCCGAGTCGTAGCGGACCGACTGGAGCCAGGCGTCGCGGTGATCGGCGTTCATCGCGTCGAAGTCGCGGAAGTTCCGCTGCTCGCGCGTGAAGAGCTGCACCACCTTCATCCCGACGACGTTCTCCTGGAGGTAGGCGTTGATGCGCGCGATGCGGACCCGGACCGCGCGAAACGCCTCGCGCACCTTCCAGCGGAACACGAATGCGCCCACCGCGAGCAGCGGAACGACCAAGAACGTGAAGCCGGCCAGGCGCGGATCGACCCACACGAGCGCGAGCGCTAGGCCGAGCATCTTGAACACGTCCCGTACCAGCGCCGCGATGCCGGCCGAGAACATCTCGGAGACGTTCTCCACGTCGTTGGTGGCGCGCGTGACGAGGCGGCCGACCGGCATCGTGTCGAAGAAGCCGAGGTGCAGCCGCTGGATGTGTGCGAAGACCTCCCGCCGCAGGTCGCGCATCGCCGCCTGCCCCGTCCACGACATGACCAGCTGGTCCACGAACGAAGTGAGGCCCGAGAGCGCCATTACCGCGAAGTAGATCGCGGCGAGCCAGCCGAGCCGCGCTGCGCCCGGGTGGCCGGTGATCGGACCTTCCCCAGTGATGCGCGGGACGATCTCCTGGTCGATTCCGGTCTTGATGATCCAGGCCGGCGCGATCTCGAAGACGAGCAGCGGAAACAGCATCAGCGCCGTGACCAGCACTTGGGCCCGATAGGGCGCCACGTAGCGCCAGAGGCGCCGCATCAGCCGCGTGTCGTATGCCTTGCCCAGCGCCTCCTCTTCGAAGAGTTCCTCGCGGGTCGCGGCGCCGGCGCTCGCGAGCGGTCCGCCGGCGCTCACGCCGAGAACCCCGCCGCCGCGAGGTCGAGCACGCGGTCGTCCCGTCGCTCCTGCTCCTCAGCGAGCCGCGCGTAGAGGCCGCTCGCCGCGACGAGCTCCGCGTGACGCCCGCGCTCGACGATGCGCCCGCCGTCGAGCACGACGATCTGGTCCGCGCCGCGCACGGCGCTGACACGCGACGACACCACCACCACCGTGCGGCCGCTAAACACGTCGTCGAGCTCGCGCTGGATTGCGGCCTCGGTCTCGGCATCCACGGCCGAGAGCGTGTCGTCGAGGATCAGGATCGCCGGGTCGAGCAGCAGCGCGCGCGCGAGCGCGGTGCGCTGACGCTGCCCGCCCGAGAGCATCACGCCGCGCTCGCCGACGATCGTCTCGTAGCCGTTGGGAAGGTCTTCGACGTCCTTTGCGAGCTGGGCGCGGCGGGCCGCACGCTCGACGTCCTCGCGAGGAGCGTCCGGCGCGCCGAACGCGATGTTCTCCGCGAGCGTGGTGGAGAACAGGAACGAATCCTGGGGCACCATCGCTATGTGCCGGCGCAGCGTCGCCAGCGGCACGCGGTTCACGTCGACGCCGTCGACGAAGAGCTGACCGTCCGCCACTTCATAGAGGCGCGGCACCAGCGAAGCGAGCGTGCTCTTGCCCGCGCCCACGGTGCCCACCACGCCCAGCGAGCTGCCCGCCGGCACGCGGAGGTCGATGTCGCGAAGCGCGGGCTCGCGCTCGGCATCGCCGGCGTAGCGGAAGGTGAGGTTGCGGAACTCGATCTCACCGCGCAGCTCGCGCAGCGGCTCCGCGTCGGGGTGATCGGCGATCGCCGGCGGCTCGGACAGCAGCTCGTCGATCCGCTGCATCGACGCCGCGCCCCGCTGCACCACGGCCACCACGAA